>NZ_JAYMGV010000001.1:0-133725 GCF_035818475.1 Alterotamlana spongicola | reverse complement strand
AAATAATCCGCTTAATCGTTCAGAAAAGGCAATGATGCCTAGAAAAAAAGAATAGCTAAATAAATAAGACTAAGACTAAGACTAAGACTAAGACTAAGACTAAGACTAAGACTAAGACTAAGAAGAGGTGAATAAACTATTTAATATAAAAGATAAGGTTATTATAATAACAGGGGGATATGGCGTTTTGGGGTCCAACATTGCTAAATACTTTGTAGAAGAAGGAGCTAAAGTGGCTATTTTAGGAAGAGATGAGGCAAAAGCACAAGCTTTTGTCAGCACACTGTCAACCACAAATGCCATAGGCTATAAAGCAGATGTTTTAGATAAAGAAAATCTTATTGCTGTAAAGGAAAGCCTTATCAGTACCTGGGGGCAAATAGATGTGTTAATAAATGCTGCGGGGGGTAATATGCCAGGCGCAACAATTTCCCCGGACGATACGCTTTTTAATATGTCTATTCCTGATTTTCAAAAAGTAACCGATTTAAATTTAATGGGAACCGTTGTCCCTTCGCTAGTATTTGGAGAATATATGTCTAAGCAGGGAAAAGGAGCTATAATCAATGTGAGTTCTATGGCAGTTCCCCAGGCTATTACCCGAGTAGTTGGCTATTCAGCATCTAAAGCTGCCATGGAGAATTTTACCCGGTGGATGGCTGTTGATATGGCATTAAAATTTGGAGATAAAATTAGAGTAAATGCTATAGCTCCGGGCTTTTTTATTGCAGATCAAAATAGAAAATTGCTAACCAATGAAGATGGTTCGCTGACAGACAGAGGAAAAACAATAATACAGAATACACCAATGGGGCGTTTTGGAGATGCAGAGGAACTTAATGGTGCGGTTCATTTATTAGCCACTGATGCCGGTAAATTTATCACAGGAACTGTTATTAGTATTGATGGTGGTTTTAGTGCATTTAGTGGTGTTTAAAAAAAAGGAAAATGCAAGAAACTTTTAGATGGTTTGGAGAGTCTGATACCGTGAAATTATCAGATATTAAGCAGGCGGGGGCCACAGGAGTTGTTACCGCTTTACATCATATTCCTAATGGGGAACTATGGGAAGTCCATGAAATAAAAAAAGTAAAAAAGGCAATTGAAGATGCCGGTTTGGAATGGAGCTTCATTGAAAGTATTCCCATTCATGAAAACATAAAACTACGAATCAAAGACTATAAAGAACGGATAGAAATTTATAAACAAAGTTTAAGAAATGTAGCGCAATGCGGAATTAAAAATGTGTGCTATAATTTTATGCCGGTTCTGGATTGGACACGTACACATTTGTTTTGGGAATTAGAGGATAAGAGTACGGCTTTGAGATTTGATAAAGTTGAAATGGCCTTGTTTGAATGCTTTATCATGAAACGCGATGATGTAGAAAGTTCATATACCCCGAATATCTTAGAACAGGCTAAAACACGTTTTAATGAAATGACTTCACAAGAAAAGCAGAGGTTAGAGGATAGTATATTAAAAGGTCTGCCAGGAACGGTTGAAGACTTAACTATTCCTGTTTTTAAAGCCATGATAGCACAGTATAAGAATGTTAGTCATGCTGATTTGAAAGCCAATCTTGCCTATTTTTTAAATGAAGTTATTCCCGTAGCCGAAGAAAACGGAATAAAAATGGCTATTCATCCGGATGATCCACCAATAGATATATTGGGACTTCCAAGGATTATTAAATCAGAAAGTGATCTGGACGATTTAGTGAATTTTATTGATAGCCCATCAAACGGAATTACTTTTTGCACAGGGTCTTTGGGGGCTCATCCAGAAAATGATCTTCCAAAAATGATTGAAAAGTTTAAAGACAGAATACATTTTCTTCATTTAAGAAATGTAAAGCGTGAGGCTAATGGTAGTTTTTATGAAGATAACCACCTGGATGGCTCATCAGACATGTATGAGATTGTAAAAGCAGTCCTTAAAATTGAAAAAGCACGAGGGGTTTCCTTACCAATGAGGCCAGATCATGGGCATCAAATGTTGCATGATTTGGAAAATAGAAAGGCGTATGCCGGTTATTCCGCAATTGGACGCTTGCGTGGGTTGGCTGAATTGCGGGGATTAAAACTGGGAATCTTAAAAAGTGATGTGGTATGAGTAACATAAAGGCCAATACGTTTATAACAGATAATTTCTTATTGAACTCAGAAACAGCCCAGAAATTGTATCATGAGTATGCTAAAAATATGCCTATAATTGATTATCATAATCATTTGTCTCCTAAACTGATTGCTGATAATAAACCGGTTGAAAATATTACCGATGCCTGGTTAAAAGAAGACCACTATAAATGGCGGGGTATGCGTGCCAATGGGATTGATGAAGAATTTATTACCGGATCTGCGTCTTCAAAACAGAAGTTTGATAAATGGGCAGAAACCGTACCCTATACATTGAGAAATCCATTGTTTCACTGGACGCATTTAGAACTAAAACGCTATTTTGATATTGATGAAATTTTGCAACCGGGAACGGCAAATGCCATTTATGAAAAGACTAACGCCGTGTTGCATGACAAAACCCCGGCACAGTTGCTTAAAGATATGAAGGTAGAGGTGATTTGTACTACTGATGACCCGACAGACGACCTTAAGTATCATAGACAAATTGCAAAACAAAACTTTTACACAAAGGTTTTTCCAACATTTAGGTCTGATAACCTGTTTTTTATTGAGCAAGAAAGCTTCAAAGATTATTTAAACCTATTAAATAATACCGTAGATTTTACAATTAATTCTTACCCTGACTTTATAAAGGCCATTGACGCCAGAATAGATTTTTTTCATGAGAATGGATGCAGGTTATCTGACTATGGAGTTAGTGGAGCCTTTACTATTGTAAATTATAATCAAGACGATATAATTTCAATTTTCAATAAAAGATTAAATGGGGAGCAACTTACAAACTTAGAAGTAGATAAATACAAATCCAGTATTTATATTTATCTGGGAAGAAAATATCATGAAAAAGGTTGGGTGCAACAGTACCATTTAGGCCCTTTGAGAAATAATAATAAACGATTACAAAAACAATTTGGAGCAGATGCCGGCTGTGATTCCATAGGAGATTACTCTATGGCAGAATCTATGTCCAGGCTATTTAGCGCATTAGATGAAACCAATCAATTGGCAAAAACAATAACTTATAATTTGAATCCGTCACAAAATGAAGTGTTTGTGACTATGATGGGAAATTTTAACAATTCTGATATTGCAGGAAAAATGCAATGGGGGTCAGCCTGGTGGTTTTTAGATCAAAAAGATGGAATGGAAAAGCAACTTAATGTGCTTTCTAATATGGGATTGTTAAGTCGGTTTATAGGCATGCTAACCGATAGCCGTAGTTTTTTGTCCTTTCCAAGACATGAATATTTTAGGCGTATCCTATGTAATTTAATAGCAGAAGATTTAGAGAAAGGACTCGTGCCTAATGATATTGAGTTTTTAGGCAAGATGATTCAGGATATTTGTTATAACAACGCTAAAAATTACTTAAATTTCGAAACAAAATAAACTGAAGCTATGTTCTATTATCTAAAAAAAACAGTTGTTACTTATCCTTTTAGGAGGGGATTATTTTTCCTTTTGTTGATACTATGCGGTTCTTGCAGTAATTTAAATGAGAAAAAAATCATAAAACTGGGGCATGGATTAGATATGAGCCATCCTGTGCATAAGGCTATGGTTTTTATGAAAGAGGATTTGGAAAAGCGCTCCAGCGGAACCATGAGTATTGAGATTTATCCAAATCAACAATTAGGAACAGAGCGCCAGACTCTGGAATTACTTCAAATAGGTAGTTTAGGAATGACAAAAGTTTCAGCTGCGGTTATGGAAAACTTTTCCCCAAACATGAAGGTATTTGGGATACCATTTTTGTTTAGAGATAAAGCACATATTTTTAGTGTTTTAGATGGCAAAATAGGAAAAGAGCTCTTGGACGGAGGAAAAAAGTACTGGCTTAAAGGATTGGGATATTATGACTCAGGAAGTAGAAGCTTTTATACAAAAGAGAAACCGGTAGAGTCTCCAAAAGATCTGGAAGGGCTAAAGATAAGAGTCATGGAAAGTGTTACCGCCATGAATATGGTTAACAGCCTGGGAGGTTCTCCAACGCCTATTTCATGGGGAGAGCTATATACCTCATTGCAACAGGGGGTTGTAGATGGAGCAGAAAACAATCCGCCAAGCTTTTATTTATCACGTCATTATGAGGTTTGTAAGTACTATTCTTTAGATGAGCATACCGCAGTGCCTGATGTTTTAATTATGGGAACACATTTGTGGGATGATTTAAATGAACAACAACAGGAATGGGTTCAGGCTTCGGTTGACGCTTCAGTAGAACATCAGAGAAAACTTTGGGCTGTAGCTGAAAAGGAGGCTTTAGAGGCGGTTAAAAAAGCAGGGGTTCAGGTTATCAACCCTGATAAATCTAAATTTCAGGATAAGGTTTCAAGTATGTACGAAAGTTATAAGGATGATAAAGAAGTTTATAGCTTGATCAATAGAATTCAGAACATTAAATAGTGGTTTATGGAAACTAGAAAAAAAGTAGATAAAATATTAGGCGGCATTCTGGCGCTTATAATGGGGGTTATGGTTTTAAATGTGCTATGGCAGGTATTTACCAGGTTTGTTGTAGGTACACCAAGTTCTTTTACAGATGAATTAGCAAGATATTTAATGATTTGGGTAGGCGTATTAGGAGCGGCTTATATTTCCGGAAAGCGCATGCATGTTGCTATAGATCTGTTACCTTCAAAGCTTAATAAAAAAGGTCAGATAAGGCTTAAAGTAGTTATAAGTGTATTAATTATTCTGTTTTGTTTTGCAGCTCTTGTTATTGGCGGCTTTAGACTGGTTTATATAACGTATACTTTAGAACAGTATTCGCCTGCACTTCAAATGCCTTTGGCATTAGTTTATCTGGTTATCCCTTTAAGTGGCATACTGATCATATATTATAAAGTTTCTGATATTTTAAATAAACACCTTTTATAATGGAATATTTACCGGTAATTATCCTTGTTTTAAGTTTTGTAAGTTTACTATTAATAGGTGTGCCAGTGGCCTGGAGTATAGCTATTTCATCATTATTAACCATGCTAGCAAGCATTTCTGCTTTACCGGCATTAACAACCGTATCACAACGGATTGCTACCGGCCTCGATAGTTTTGCGTTGTTGGCTATTCCCTTTTTTGTACTCTCAGGGCAATTGATGAATAAAGGAGGTATTGCCCATAGGCTCATTGCTTTTGCAAAGACTTTAGTAGGAGCACTTCCGGGAGGGCTAGCGCTCATAAATATAGTATCTGCCATGTTAATGGGGGCTATAGCGGGTTCAGCTATGGCATCAGCATCAGCCATGGGGAGTATTTTAGGACCAGAAATGGAAAAGGAGGGATACTCTAAAGAATTTGGAGCAGCAGTAAATATTACTTCTTCAACAACCGGACTTATTATTCCTCCCAGTAATGTATTAATCGTGTATTCCCTGGCTAGTGGAGGTGTTTCTATAGCCGCTTTGTTTTTAGCCGGTTATATTCCCGGTATTATTACAGGGTTATTTTTAATGTTGGTAGCCATGTTTTGGGCTAAAAAGAAAAAATATAAGGTTGGAAAGCCAAGTGCGTTAAAAGAGGTTTTTAAAACTTTTATTGCAGCTTTTCCAAGTTTAATGTTGTTAGTAGTTGTTATAGGGGGGATTGTAGTCGGTATTTTTACAGCTACAGAAGCCTCTGCAATAGCAGTACTCTATACGTTGATTCTTGCCTTTTATTATAAAGAAATCACGGTCAAGGATATTCCTCAAATACTATTGGATTCCTGTGGAACTACGGCCGTTGTCATGCTGTTAATTGGAGCCTCTATGAGTATGTCATGGGTAATGAGCTATGAAAATATTCCTCAGGATATTTCTAATGTACTACTTGGTATAAGTGATAATCCTATAATTATATTGCTAATCATTAACTTACTGTTGTTGTGTGTTGGCGTTTTTATGGATATGACCCCGGCTGTTTTGATATTTACTCCTATATTTTTACCAATTATCACTAAGCTAGGAATGGATCCTGTGCAGTTTGGAATTGTAATGGTTTTAAATTTGTGTATTGGACTTTGTACACCGCCGGTAGGTTCGGTTTTATTTGTTGGGGTTGGTATTGCCAATACAACCATAGAAAAGGTAGTAAAGCCTTTATTGCCACTTTTTCTGGCCATGATAGTGTCACTGTTTTTGGTGACCTATTTTCCCCAGTTAAGTCTATGGCTTCCAGGTTTGTTTGATTTGTAATACTACTAGCTTAGGCTGAATTGATTAGACTTTAAAAGATAGAATATAACATAATACCCAATAATAAGATTACGCTGTTAAAAAGTTTTGCGTTTGGGGTATGTTTTTCTAGTTAATAGCAAAAGGTGCACTTAGCTTAAAAGTGGGAATAACTACTTTAAACTTTTTGGTGGTTGTAAAGTTTACCATGTTATAGAATCCTTGCATAGCTCCAAACGGTGAAGTGAGTAAGCATCCCGAAGTATAGGTGTGAGATTCCCCAGGCTTTAACACAGGTTTTTTTCCTATCACACCATCCCCCTCAACAATTTCAACGTTGTTTAAGGCATCAAGAATTTCCCAATGACGTGTGTTAAGCTGCACAGAGTCTTTGCTTTGGTTTTCAATAGTTACTGTGTATCCAAAGGCATACTGTATTTTATAATTTTTATAAAATGAGCCTTCAAAATTGGTTTCTACCGAGATTTTTATGCCTTTAGTTACTTGTTGAACCATGTTAACTATTGATATACAATGGGTTTTAGGGCGCTAAAATAATAAATATTAAATGGTTAGCGTAATTTTTGGACTGTTTGGATGGAAAAATTAGTTGAATGGTAAATTTAATTGGTGATATTTACCGAATTCCCTTCGCTATAACCAATAATACGGTCATAACGAGCTCCTAAGTCTCTGTAATATATCAGGACTTTATAGCTGTTTTCAGTTTGCCAGAAATTCCCGCTAATGAGTCCCTCGTTCAATTGACCTTTTGAGTCAATCACAATATATTTGTAATTATAGAATCCCTGTTTGAGTAACATGGTGTTTTGATATGTATTGTGCTCAGGGTTGAATGTCATTAAAGTACTATCGTCAATAGCGTAATTGTTAAAACTGCCGTATACGTGTATTTTCTTGTTTCTTAAAAATTCCTGACTTTCCAATGAAAAGTGTATCCAGGCATAATCAGCCTCAATATCAGAGTTTGAAGCATCAATATTGTTTACTAAATAATTGCCGTTAATATCGGGATAATACGTATAAGGTCTGTTTGCCCTTATAGTATTGGTAAATAAATGGTTATGATAAAGGTCTTCAAGGGCTATAAACTGAACACCATTATTTGAAGCGCGAATGTCTTTATTTTCAAAAAAAAGGTATTCATTACCTCCCCAAAAACTGATCTCAGAATCATATTTATAAATCAGATCTTTCCCAATAGTGTATTGTGGTTTTATGTTTGTAATAGCGGTGTTTAGGTTATTATTTTGAATAATAACAGCCTTTACGGTTTGATAAGGATTGTTTAATTGCATACTGCCAGAAGCAATTAAAAGTTCTACTCTTTGCTTAGTTTCTATATATTCGATATCACGGGCACGTTTTATACTTACCCCAACACCAACTTTATCTTCATACATCATAAATTTACGAGAAAAAACAAGTTCACCATTACTATTATATATATAAATCATATAGTTGCCTGAAACTTTCAATCCTCTGGTTTGAGCGTTAGGGATAGTGAGCTTGTAATGTGAATATATTTGATAGGTGTTAAAGGAGTTTTCGTATTCCCTGATACGCTGGTTATCAAACCCCTCCATGTATTCTGATTGTATTAATACAGAAGGCGTCCAATCAAAATTATAATGTTTGATTTTATAATAAAAATCATCTTCATCACCATTTAAGGCATCAAATTCTAATTCTATATAATCACCAAGATTTATAATAGGAAGTTGAGTTTCTGGGGTGTCACCTCTAAAGTTTATGGTCTTGATATAATCTGGAGGGTTAACTTCTTCCTCCTGACCAAAAAAGTAAGTCGGAATTAAAATTAAACAAAAAAATAAGAAGGGCTTTAAGGTCATTTAGAGCTGTTTTTGGTAAATATAAACAAATTTTGTGCCTAAAAAAGATGTAAAATATGTTAGCATAAAAAACTAAGTATTTTTTATGTAAACTGTATATTTAATTCGTATTTTTGCACCGATTTTTAGACAACTAATTTCAATTAAATAAATATGTCAAAAGACATTCGTATTAAAAAGGGTCTGGACATTAAACTTATTGGTGAAGCTGACAAAACCGTTGAACAAGCGGTAGTTAGTAACTACTGCACCGTAAGACCAGAAGATTTTCACGGAGTTATTCCTAAACTTGTTGCTAAAGAAGGTGCTACAGTTGATGCTGGAAGCACTTTATTTTTTGATAAGGCTAATGAGAGTATTAAGTTCTCATCGCCGGTTTCAGGTAAGGTTATAGAAATAGTTCGTGGACCAAAGAGACGTATAGATGCTATCAAAATTGAAGCAGACAAAACACAATCTTTCAAAGATTATGGACAGTTTAACATCGATGCAGCCAAAGCAGAAGAAGTAAAAGCACATTTGCTTGCTTCCGGATGTTGGCCATTTGTTAAGCAGCGCCCGTATGATGTAATTGCTAATCCTGAAAAATCGCCAAAAGCGATATTTATTTCAGGATATGCCAGCGCACCATTGGCTGCCGATTTAGATTTTACGCTACAAGGTAAAGAAGCAGAACTACAAGCCGCGATTACCGCTTTAGGAAAGTTAACAGAAGGAAAAATACATGTAAGTGTTGGTAAGAGTTCAAATTCGCCACTTGCAGGTTTATCAGGTATCACTTTGCATAAAGTATCAGGGCCACATCCTTCTGGGAATGTTGGAACTCAAATCAATAAGATTGACCCTGTAAATAAGGGTGAGGTGGTTTGGACTGTAGCTCCTCAAGATTTGGTAATTATTGGAGAGTTATTACTAACTGGTAAATTTAATGCCGAACGTATTGTTGCTTTAGCGGGTTCTTCGGTTAAAAAACCCAGATATTTTAAGACGTTAATTGGAAGTGAGGTTGCTACCATGATTTATGATAAGGGGGTTGATGAAAAAGGTAATGATAGAATCATTTCTGGTAACGTATTGTCTGGAAAAAAGGTTAAACGTGATGGTAGTTTAGATTATTATAGCAATATAATTACTGTAATTCCTGAAGGTGATGATTATGAGCTTTTTGGTTGGACTAAACCGGTGTTCAATAAAATATCAACATCAAGAGCATTGACGTTTTCCTGGTTAAACTCTAAGAAAGCATATGATTTGAATACCAATACAAATGGAGAGCATAGAGCATTTGTAACAACGGGTACTTATGAGGAGGTTTTTCCTTTGGATATTTATCCAATGCAAATCTTAAAGGCTTGTATGTATAAAGATTTAGATGAAATGGAAGCTTTAGGAATGTATGAAGTTGCACCTGAAGATTTTGCTTTAACAGAATTTGTTTGTGTGTCTAAACAACCACATCAAAAAATAATAAGAGAAGGTCTAGACTTAATGCTAAAAGAAATTGGATAATTATTCATTGAGAACGAAATGAAAAATATTACAAGATGAGTTTAAAAAGTAAATTACATATTTTAAAGAGAAAGTATAGAGGCAAAAAAATGGCTCCGGCGTTTAATGCTATTCATACTTTTTTATTCTTACCGGATGAGACCACACATAATGGAACTCATATCAAAGCCGCTGATGATTTAAAGCGTACCATGAACACGGTAATAATGGCAATGATACCATGTTTGATATTTGGGATGTTCAATGCAGGATATCAACATCATTTAGCTTTAGGCGAAATTCAGGCTGTTACAGGAGGGTTCTTTAGTTCAGAGTTTTGGACACTGGATAACCTCTTTGTTGGTTTATGGAAAATATTGCCATTGGTTATTGTATCCTATGGTGTTGGTTTAGGAATTGAGTTCCTGTTTGCTGTTATTAAAAAGCATGAAGTAGAAGAGGGATATTTGGTAACAGGAATGTTAGTGCCTTTAATTGTCCCAGTTGATATTCCCCTTTGGATGTTAGCTGTTGCAGTTGCCTTTGGTGTTGTAATAGGTAAAGAAGTTTTTGGAGGAACAGGGATGAACATATTAAACCCGGCATTAACCATTAGAGCTTTCTTATTCTTTGCATATCCAACCTGGATGTCAGGAGACAAAGTATGGGTTCATGGGGCAGATCCAAGAGTACAAGATTTAGCAGAAGGCGCAACACCGGATGCGATTTCAGGCGAAACGGTTTTAGGGACTTTAGCCCAAGGGAAAGAAGTCGCATATGATGCTATGGATATGTTTTTAGGTTTTATACCTGGGTCAATTGGAGAAACTTCAGCATTACTCATTTTATTAGGAGGGTTGTTTTTAATTTTCTCTAAAATTGGTAGCTGGAGAATTATGTTGTCCTCTGCATTAGGAGCTATAATAATGGGATTAATATTTAATCAAGTGGTTGCAGTAGGGATTATAACAGAATCCAGTAAATTTTACGGATTAATGAGTACCCCATTCTGGGAACATTTATTAATAGGAGGTTTTGCCTTTGGTACGGTGTTTATGGCTACAGATCCTGTAACAGCATCTCAAACTACAAAAGGAAAATGGGTATATGGGTTCTTGGTTGGATTTATTTCAATATTAATTCGTGTATTCAACCCGGCTTACCCGGAAGGCGTAATGTTAGCGATTCTATTAATGAACGTATTTGCACCAACTATTGACCATTATGTTGTACAGGGCAATGTGAAGCGCAGATTGAAACGTGTAAAAGTTAAAACAGCTTAATCATGAGTAACAGAACAGATTCAAATTTATATACCATATTATTTGCTGTGGCTATGGTAGTTGTAGTTGGTGGTTTATTGGCCTTTACTGCATCAGCATTAAGACCAAAAATTGACAATAATCAGCGCTTAGAAAAACAGCAGAATATACTTTACGCTATGGGCGTAAATGCAAATGATGAGAGCAGTGCCATTTTTGTTTCAACAGAAGAAGCACCGGAATTATTCTCAAAGTACATCACAAAGCAGTTAGTTATTCAGGGAGATGATGTTTCTGAAGACGAGAATGCATATTTAATCGATGTTAAAAAAGAACAAGCCAGTGCAAAGGCAGGTCAAGAAAGAAGATTGCCATTATTTGTTGG
Source organism: Alterotamlana spongicola (assembly GCF_035818475.1). Taxonomy (NCBI): domain Bacteria; kingdom Pseudomonadati; phylum Bacteroidota; class Flavobacteriia; order Flavobacteriales; family Flavobacteriaceae; genus Alterotamlana; species Alterotamlana spongicola. Next base: position 122,421 of record NZ_JAYMGV010000001.1, on the reverse strand, counting down.
TAATAAAGATGGTAAAACCTATTACATAGCACCTATTAGAGGTAAAGGACTTTGGGATGCTATTTGGGCGTATGTGGCCATGGATGAGGATATGGTTGTTCAAGGTGCTTATTTTGATCATAAAGGTGAAACCGCTGGTTTGGGAGCAAACATTAAGCAACGTTACTTTATGGATGATTTCATAGGAGAGCATTTAATGAGTAATGGCGAGTTTAAAGGTATTACCGTTGCAAAGGGGAATAACGACCCGAAAAATGAAAATAAAACCGATAACAAGGTAGATGCCATAGCCGGGGCAACCATTACCGGAGATGGTGTGACTGCGATGCTTAAATCTGAGCTGAAGAAGTATGTGCCTTATTTTAAAACATTGAAATAATTATGGGACTTTTATCAAAAAAAGACGCAGCATTAATTAAAGACCCTTTAGCGGATAACAACCCAATTACAATCCAGGTATTGGGTATATGTTCTGCTTTGGCTATTACGGCTGAACTGGAAGCCGCAATTGTAATGTCTATTTCAGTGTTGTTTGTACTGGGAATTGGAAACGTGGTAATTTCTTTAATGAGAAATATTATCCCTTCTAAGATTAGAATCATTGTGCAGTTAATTGTAGTAGCTGCCTTGGTAATTATAGTAGATCAGGTGCTTAAGGCTTTTGCTTATGAGTTGAGTAAAACCTTGTCTGTCTTTGTAGGACTAATTATAACAAACTGTATCATTATGGGACGTTTTGAAGCATTTGCTCTTGGAAATGGTCCATGGAGATCATTTTTAGACGGTGTAGGTAATTCAGCCGGATATGGTGTTATTTTAATTATTGTCGCATTCTTTAGAGAGTTACTTGGAGCAGGAACATTATTAGGGTTTAAAGTTTTAGGAGATCCTATAGAAAAAACTGGAGTTTATGCCCTAGGTTATGAAAATAATGGATTTATGTTATTAGCGCCAATGGCTTTAATAGTGGTTGGTATTATTATCTGGGTTCAACGTTCAAAAAATAATGCATTAATAGAAGATTAAGAGATATGTTAGAACACGTAGAATTATTTTTCAAATCAATATTTATAGACAACATGGTATTTGCCACATTCTTAGGGATGTGTTCTTATCTTGCTGTATCTAAAAAAGTAAGCACGGCTGTCGGTCTTGGAGCTGCCGTTATTTTTGTATTGGCCATTACGGTACCATTAAACTGGCTGTTAGACCAGTATCTATTACAGCCTGGGGCTTTAGGTAAATGGTTAGGCGCTGAGTATGCAGATTACGATTTAAGTTTCTTATCATTTATCATGTTTATTGCAACCATTGCAACCATGGTACAACTGGTAGAGATAGTGGTAGAGAAATTCTCGCCATCTTTGTATAATTCGCTTGGTATCTTCTTACCGCTTATTGCTGTAAACTGTGCTATTTTGGGAGGTTCATTATTTATGCAATCTCGTGAGATTCCTACCTTAGGATTGGCTACAACCTACGGAATAGGCTCTGGAATTGGTTGGTTTTTAGCCATTTTAGCCATTGCGGCTATTCGCGAAAAAATCAGATATTCTAATGTACCACCAGCTTTAAGAGGTTTAGGAATTACATTCATCATTACCGGGCTAATGGCTATTGGTTTTATGAGTTTTGGAGGTATGTTAACCGGAGGTGATGAAGAAGCTGCTAAAGAAGAACAAACGGTTGAGGTTGAAGAGGCCAAAACCAATTCAGAAGAAGAAAAAGTGATAGCTAACAACATAAAAGTAAATGAGTAATATGATATTAGCCGCAAGTACAACAGGAATGATCGTGGTAACGGTTATAGCGTTTTTAGTAGTAACGCTGTTATTGGTTGCTTTACTATTGTTTGTTAAACAAAAGTTATCTCCATCCGGACCCGTAAAAATTACCATTAACGGTGAAAAGGAAGTAGAAGTAGCGTCAGGAGGAAGCTTACTTTCTACTTTAGGGGCTCAAAAAATATTTTTACCATCAGCATGTGGTGGTGGTGGAACATGTATTCAGTGCGAATGTCATGTTATAGAAGGTGGAGGAGAAGCACTTCCTACAGAGACACCTCACTTTACAAGAAAAGAGTTACAGCATGGAGCCCGTTTAGCATGTCAGGTTAAAGTTAAGCAAGACATGAACATTACTATTCCTGAAGAAGTGTTTGGTATCAAAAAATGGGAAGCAACTGTAGTGCGTAACTATAATGTAGCCTCATTTATTAAGGAGTTTGTTGTTGAAATTCCTGAAGATATGGGATACAAAGCAGGAGGATACATTCAAATTGAAATACCGCCATGTGAGATTAAATATGCTGATATGGATATCACTGCACATCCGGAAGAACATGAAACTCCGGATAAGTTTCAGGCAGAATGGGATAAATTTGGTCTTTGGCCTTTAGTTATGAAAAATGATGAGACTGTAGAAAGAGCCTATTCTATGGCTTCTTTTCCTGCAGAGGGAAGAGAGATTATGTTAAATGTTCGTATAGCTACACCACCATGGGACCGTGCTAAAAACGGATGGATGGATGTAAACCCTGGTGTAGCATCATCTTATATATTTAATCAAAAGAAAGGTGACAAGGTAACTATTTCTGGGCCTTATGGTGAGTTCTTTATTAATGAGTCAGAAAGCGAAATGCTTTATGTAGGAGGGGGAGCAGGTATGGCACCAATGCGTTCACATTTGTATCACTTATTTAAAACATTAAAGACAGGAAGAAAAGTTACGTATTGGTATGGTGGACGTTCTAAACGGGAATTATTCTATTTAGATCATTTCTACCAATTAGAGAAAGAATTTCCTAATTTCAGATTCTTCTTAGCATTATCTGAACCTTTACCGGAAGATAATTGGAAAGTAAAAGAAAATATTGATGCACCTGGAGATGGGTTTGTTGGATTTATCCACAATTGTGTAATAGATAACTACTTGAGTAAACATGATGCTCCAGAAGATATTGAGTTGTACTTTTGCGGACCACCATTAATGAATAAAGCGGTTCAGAAAATGGGAGAGGACTTTGGTATTCCAGATGAGCATATCAGGTTTGATGACTTTGGTGGATAGGCCAATAATTGTCATTTAACTAATAAATTTGTCATACTGAACGTGTTTTCAGTATCTCATTATAAAATTAGAAAAGCCCAGCAGTTTATATGTTGGGCTTTCTTAGTATAATACAACGTGTGTCTTCTAATAAAATTCCAATCTAGCTTTAAACGGGGTATTTTTAAATTCAAATAGCACAGTGTAATCCATGACATTATCAATTGCTTCCAGTTTACATAAATAACTAATTACTGCGGTTAAACCTTCAAATAAGATATCTTTATCGGTAGGGCTTTTAGGTTTTTCATTGGTATAATGAAGTGGTAGTTTAAAACCACATGCTTCTAAGAATTCTTGCTCAATTTTAAGTAGCTCAAGTGGAGTGTAACCGTTAAAGGTTCTACCCAGATTTTGGTGTACACGTCCAACATAGTTTAGTTTTAACGAACCGTGAGCGTCTGAAAGATGTTTCCAACTGTCTGTGTTATCAAGAATGTTTCCAACAGCGCATTGCTTACAACATTCCGGATGTAACCTATTATTATGAAAAGCCAAATAAAGTTTTTTTAAGGCCTGTTCAAAACGTGCTGTAGTCTTCATTCTTTTTACTTGTAAGTTACTAAAAAAGAATGACTTTTGAGTAAATTCTTTAAACGCTAACCAGTCAATTGATAAAACTAAGTAAATAAAATACAATCAGATCAGAGTATAATATTCTTAACTTTGGAGGTCAGCTAAATACCTTTAGTTATCTCTTTACAATTTTTACAGTCTTATTAGTCTTTCCTGAGATAACCTTAACAAAGTAAATGCCGGGAGGTAATTTAAACATGTTAACGCTCACTTGATGACCTTTTATTAGTTCTTTTTTGTTAAGCATCAATGCACCAAGGGTATTGTACACTAATACCTCGGTTGGGGTGTTGTCCATTTTGTCCAGATGTATGTAAAGTATTTGGTTAACCGGATTTGGATAGATGTATAGATCCTCTCCAACCAATATTTGTTCTTCAAATATACCCTGACAGTCTTTTTCCGTTTTTACTTCAATGGTATTAGTGCCCTCTATAAGTGATAATAAAACTTTACTTTTAGTAGTGGTAATGGTTTTATTGCTTAATTACAGCTTGTTATGGTGTTTCGTCAAGTAATCGTCTAGTTGGAGTATTTACGCATCAGGGGCTTATAAAGGTGAAAATGTTAATTGTTCTTTAAATTTTAGACAGAATATACAAACTACATTTTTTTGACGTTAGATTGACATGAAGCGCGTTTTATTTTTACTATGCATCTTAGGTCTGGTTACCTTTCTGTTCCTTAAGCCTGAACCTGTTTCTAAAATGTCTCAAACTGTTGTTAATGCTATTGAGACTCCGGAGCTAATAAATAAAGATAGTTTAACTATATGCTCACGGGTAAATGCACCTAAAGGCTATAAGCGTGTTGATTATGCAAAGGGCTCTTTTCAGGATTATCTTAGAAATTATACCTTGAAACCTTTTGGAGCCAGGATCATAAACTATGATGATACTGAATACTTTTGGCAATATGGCCATATAGGGATATTAGATATACCGGTTCCTAAAAATGGGTTGCAGCAATGTGCAGATGCTTTAATCAGGGTACGGAGCGAATACCTTTGGAACCAAAACAGAAGCCAGGATATAGGCTTTAATTTTACAAGTGGGCACTATTGCTCGTGGAAACAATATGCTAAAGGGTATAGGCCAAAAATTAAAGGAAATAAAGTGTCCTTTTATAAAAAAGCCAAGGCGGATTACACAAAGGAAAACTTTTATAATTACCTCAATTTGATTTATATGTATTCAGGTACGTTGTCCCTTTACAATGAATTACCTAAAATCAACCAGGCATCAGACCTTAAGATAGGAGATATGTTGATTAAAGGAGGATCACCTGGACATATTGTTATGATTTGTGATGAAGTGGTTAATGAAAAAGGCGATAAGCTATACCTTTTATTTCAAGGCAATACCCCAGCACAAAGTGTACACTTGGTTAAAAACCTTGAAAATTCAGAGTTATCGCCATGGTACGAATTGAAAACCAATACCATTATTCCGGTTTCCAACTATACATTTGAAAATTCTAAATTTGTAAGGTTTAAGGAGTAAGTTTGTATCTTTGCTGTATGAGTAAGTCCCTTACAAAACAAGAATTACATAACTTAGCCATGAACCACGTTGGTAAAGATTTGGAGGAGCGTGGTTTTGAGTTTATTGCTGTTAACAGTAAGCTTAAAAAGCACCCGCAGTTTGTTTGTATAGATAAAAACAAACAATATTATTTTGTTATAGTTAGGGCAGTAATATTGCCTGAAAATCCAAATAACTATGACGTGATTTGGATGGAATCCTTTAAAAAACATGCCAGAGAAAAAGATGCTAAAGTATTGTATGCTGGAGTTGGAATTGGTAGTATTGATGGCGAAAAGCAGCCCATCTATTTAAATCAGGATTATTTATTGGAATATAATGGGATTCAGGTTTTGGAAACCAATTTGAACTAAACTCATCATAGCATTACACTTTAAATATAAAACACCAAATTAGCTTTTAATCTATGCGCAAATTTTTATTCGTCTTATCAATTGTAATAGTTTCTGTTTCATGTAAAAAAAATATAAAGAACACTAAGCTTTCAGGAGCCGTTTTTGGAACCAGTTATTCTATTATTTATGATTCAGAAGTCAACTATCAAGCTCAATTTGATAGCTTATTTTATGTAATAAATAAATCCATGTCTACGTATCAGGTGAATTCTTATATCTCAAAATTGAATAGAAATGAAGCGAATGAAATTGATGATCATTTTATTACTGTTTTTGAGGCATCAAAGGATATTTATAGTAAAACTGATGGTGCCTTTGACCCTACAATAGGGGCTGTTGTTAATGCATGGGATTTTGGCCCTGAAGGAAAGATTGTAAATTTAGATAGTCTGAAAATTGATAGCCTAATGTTGTCTGTAGGATTTAATAAAATATTGCGAAGTGAAAATAAAATAAGTAAACCTCAAGCCACTTTTATAGACTTTAATGCTATTGCAAAAGGCTATGGTGTAGATGTTATAGGTGAATATCTAGAGTCTGAAAAAATAAATAATTATTTGGTTGAAATTGGCGGGGAAATCAGGGTTAAAGGGCAAAATACCGAAAAACAATCCAGATGGAAGGTGGGAGTGGAGAACCCAAATTTTGATGGAAAGCAATCTATATTAAAAGCTATTGCATTGCAGGATGAGGCCATGGCCACATCAGGGACTTACAGAAAGTTTAAAGTTGATGAACATGGTAATAGGTATGCTCATATTATTGATGCTAAAACAGGATATCCCAGTAAAACAAATTTACTAAGTATATCAGTAATAGCTGAAAATTGTATGATTGCAGACGCTTATGCCACGGCTTTTAAGGCTATGGGAATAGAACAAGTTAAATTGTTTTTAAGTAAGCACACTGAACTAAAAGCGTTTTTAATATTTGAAAATGAACTTAAAGAATTGGAGACACTAGCTCTGAATGGCTTTCCGGAAAGCTGATTATTTTTTAACCACAGGTATAATCTCTCCTTTAGCCAGGCAATACGTTTTAATATCGTTTTCTGAGAAATTGGATGTGTAATCTACTTCATCTACCTTAAAGCCAATACGGCGCAGTTTGTCAAAATAATCACGGCCGTAAATCCTAACATGGTCATATTGCCCAAAAATTTTAGCACGTACTTTTTGATCGGTAATGGTATTGTCTTCAAAAGTAACTTCCCGATTTAAATCCTGAGGGACCTGAAATATACCCACACCTCCTTTTTTTAGCACTCTGTAAAGCTCTTGCATGGCTTTGATGTCATTTGGAATATGCTCTAAAACATGATTACATAATATAAATTCAAACGTATTATCTTTAAAAGGAAGGTTACAAATATCTGCTTTTACATCGGCCAATGGAGAGTTTAAATCTGTAGTAATATAATCTAAATTGGACATGTTCTTAAAACGTTTATAAAATGCCTGTTCAGGAGCAAAATGTAACACTTTTAATTTTTCTGAAAAGAAATTAGTCTCGTTTTTTAAATACAACCAAAGAAGCCGGTGGCGTTCTAACGAAAGTGTTGAGGGAGATAACACATTATTACGTTGATTGCCGTAACCATAAGGTAAAAAAGTTCTAAAACCTTTGCCGTCAATGGGGTCAACAAAAGTATTGCCTTTTAAACATAAGGCTAAAACCGGACGGATAACATAACTCAGCCTAATTAATAAAGGTCTTGGTACTATGTTTAGTATAAATTTAAAAAGCTTTTTCAACAGGGCTTATTTATAATCTTCTCTAATGGGGTAAAAAGTGTCAATAACCTGGCATTTTGATAAAGCTCGGGCACTATGTGTAGCATTAGAAGGAATTATGGTAATCATGCCATCTTTTAAAATTTCAGTTTTATCATCTATAGTCATTTCTAATTGTCCAGAAATAACTTGTGTGGTCTGTTCATGAACATGAGAATGCGAAGGCATAATAGCACCTTCTTCAATAGTAACATAACCTACGGTAAATGTTTTTGAGTGTATATACTTGCCGGTTACTCCTTTTACAAGTTCTTTTCCTGGTACTTTTGAAAAATCTATACTCATTATTATAAAACTAAAGCCTCTTGACGAAATTCATCTTCTTCATTACTTGTTATTCCTAATGCGTCATAGATATAAGCAAAGGTTGATAACAGTTCTGGTTTACCATCAATAAGTGCAACGTCATGTTCAAAATGGGCAGATGGTTTATTATCTAAGGTTGTAATGGTCCAGCCGTCTCTATGTTGTTTTATACGATGGGTTCCCATATTAATCATAGGTTCAATAGCCACTACCATACCTTCAATAAATTTTTTGCCTCGACCACGTTTTCCGTAATTTGGCATTTCAGGGTCTTCATGCATTTTTTTACCTAGTCCATGTCCTACCAATTCCCGTACTACACCATAACCATGATTTTCACAATATTTTTGAATGGCATATCCAACATCACCAACACGGTTGTTAGCCTTAAATTCTCTAATACCAACATATAAAGATTCTTTGGTAACTTGTAAAAGTTTTTGGGTTTCAGAATCTATTTCTCCTACGGCAAAGGTATAGGCATGATCACCGTAAAACCCGTCTTTCAAAGCACCACAATCAATGGAGATGATATCGCCTTCTTTTAATGGATCACCATTAGGGATACCATGTACCACTTGTGAGTTTGGACTCATACAAAGTGTATTTGGGAAGTCATATAAGCCTAAAAATCCCGGTTCTGCACCATGATCTCTAATACATGTTTCAGCAATTTTATCCAACTCAAGTGTCGTAACGCCGGGTTTAATTTCTTTTGCCAGTACTCCTAAAGTTTTAGATACAATTAAGGCACTTGCACGCATCAATTCAATCTCTTCTCTTGTTTTAACAATAATCATAAATTATAAATATAGGAATGCAAAGATACTTAAAAAGTCAAATGGATTTAACCTAATAAATATTAAGATTGGTTTTGTGTATAATACCTGATTTTACTTAAACAAATCAAAGAACCCTCTTTTCTTTTTGGGTAGAGCAGCAGTATTGGTTAATTTTTGGTAAATTTCCCCCCAACCAGGGAAGCCCCCAATATTCCTGTCATCAATAAACAGGTCTGCGTTAATTTTTCTACTCATACCAAGGTCATATTCTTCCTCAGGAAAGCTTTTGTTTATTGCATAAAAGTGAACACCGTTGTCTTCACAAAATTTCACAGCATCTTTTAACCGGTCTCCTGATCTATAGGTCCATAAAATTAACCGATGTCCTTTTTCCTGAAGTTTGATCAAGGTTTCAAATGCAAAAATCATAGGTTTACCTATTTTAGGATAAGCATCTTCAACAATGGTACCATCAAAGTCAACTGCAATAATTAAGTGTTGATTAAAATTCATTTAAAATTATAAAACTTGGGTTTAGAACAAAAATACAATATTTTTTAGCGACATATTATGCTGGGATGGTATGTGCTGGTATTGATAAAAAATAAGCTCTGTATTATAATACAGAGCTTATAAAAATATTCAAAAAAGGTCTTAACTTATACTAAGGCATGTCTGGTCATAGCCTCAGGTTGCGGTACATTCATAAGTTTTAATATGGTTGGCGCCATATCACCTAAAATTCCATCTTTAATATCGGTCAAGTCATTATCTATTAAAATAACAGGAACGGGATTTGTAGTATGCGCTGTGTTTGGCGTTCCATCAGGGTTTATCATGGTTTCGCAATTACCATGATCTGCAATTAACAAGGTAGTGTAGTTATTGTCTAATGCTGTTGTAACCACATCTTTAACACATTCATCTACAGCTTCACAAGCTTTGATAGCAGCTTCCATAACTCCGGTATGGCCTACCATATCACCATTTGCAAAATTTAAACAAACAAAATCAACATCCCCTTTTTCAAGTTCAGGTACTAAGGCATCTCGTAATTCATAAGCACTCATTTCAGGTTTTAAATCATAGGTAGCTACTTTTGGGGAATTTCTTAAAATACGTTGTTCACCCTCAAATTCTTGTTCTCTACCACCTGAAAAGAAAAACGTAACATGTGGATATTTTTCTGTTTCAGCAATTCTAATTTGTTTTTTATTGTGCTTTTCTAACACTTCTCCTAAAGTTTCTGTTAAGTTTTCCTTATTGAAAATAACATTAACATTTTTGTAAGTGTCATTATAGTTGGTTAGTGTTACATAATGCAAATCCAGTTTTTGCATATTGTATTCCGGAAAATCTACCTGAGATAGAACTTCGGTTAGCTCTCTACCACGGTCTGTTCTGAAATTAAAGAAAATAATCACGTCGCCATTTTTAATCTTGGTAACAGGGGCATTATTTTCATCTACAGATATCATAGGTTTAACAAATTCATCAGTAACATCGTTAGCATAATTAGCTTGTATGCTTTCCATAATATTAGTAGACTTTTCACCATCACCATTTACCAAGGCATCATATACCAATTTAATACGTTCCCAGCGCTTATCTCTATCCATAGCGTAGTATCGCCCAGATATGGTAGCTATTTTTGTATTGGTGTTTTCAATATGTGATTCTAATTGTTTTACAAAACCGGCACCTGATTTTGGATCCACATCACGACCATCAGTAAAACCATGCACATAAGTGCGTTCTAATCCAAAATCATTGGCAGCATCTATTAATCCAAACAAATGATTAATATGCGAATGCACACCTCCATCACTTAGTAAGCCTAAAAAATGAACATCTTTATTATTGGTCTTAGCATATTCAAAGGCATCTACCAACACTTTTTCGTTATTGAGGGTTTTGTTTTCAACAGCTAAATTAACCTTTACCAAATCTTGATATACAATTCTACCGGCACCTAAATTCATATGTCCAACTTCACTATTGCCCATTTGCCCTTCTGGTAAACCAACATGTAAACCATCAGTCCTTAAAGTTGCAAAAGGGTATTTTTTGTATAGAGTATCTATAAATGGTGTATTGGCATAATCAATAGCTGAAACTTTAGGGTCTGGAGAATTTCCCCAACCGTCAAGAATCATCAAAATAACTTTTTTATTCATTTTTTGTTAAATTTTTAAACAGCTCAAAGATACGGAAGTTAGTTAAAAAAGACTCATAAAAATCCCTGAAATACCCTAATTTTTAAGGCTTTTTGGGATGTTTTAATAAGAAAACGTTTTCGTTAATAATTTGTGAATCAAACGTTAAAAATCTGTTATAAATTATTTTTTGTGTAACAGATTCAAATTATTATCGTCTCTTTAGTATATCAAAAAACGAAATCATTAATCAAACTTAAAATCTTTCATCATGAAAAAAACAATCATCGTTTCCGCTATGGCGTTATGCTTTTCTATTGTAAGCATGAACGCTACGACCTTAAATCCTTCAGTTAAAAATTACAATGTAGAAGCATATTTTAAAGTGAACTCCTTTTGTGTTTCTATTGCTAAAGGTGATATAGAAACTGTCCAAAAACTTATTGAACGTGGAGCAGATGTAAATGTAAAGTCAAATGGAATGACTCCGGCTATGTATGCTGCAAAATTTAACAGGGTTGAAATTTTGAAACTATTAATTTCAAAGGGTGCTAAATTAAAAGTAAGATCTGATAAAAATAAGACGGCTGCTGATTATGCAGAATTACATGGAGCACATGAAGCATTAGCGGTTATTAAAGAAAAGCTTGCTAAGAAAAAGAAAAGAAAATAATTAAACACATACATATAATTAATTATTTTGAGTTAGTCACTCTAAAAAGCCTTGTTTAAACAAGGCTTTTTTTATTTATTGGTTTTTATACTTTTCTATGGCTTCCTGAATTTTTTCAATCCTATTATCAGGATCCGGATGTGTACTTTGGAATTCAGGTACACGATTAGGCCCGGCGCCGGCTTTTAATATGCTCATAACACCAATCATCTCTTCTGGGTTATACCCGGATTTAATCATAAATTTTACGCCTAGTTCATCGCTTTCAAGCTCATCATCTCTTCCATTGGTAAGTAATGTGTTTTGTCCAATTCCACTAATTAATCCGCCCATATCTGCCCCAACAGACCCCGCAGTTGTTAACCCTTGCCAATACTCACTTTCTGCGATTCGTTCTGCACTATGTCTTCCTAGTACATGTCCAATTTCATGCCCTAATACACCGGCTAATTGATCTTCATTTTCCAGTTTTGAAAATAGTGCATAAGTGATAAATATCTGTCCGCCAGGTAAAGCAAAGGCATTGATTGTATTAGGGTCATTAAGCAAATGAAATTCATATTTGTAAGGTGTTTCTCGTGCTATACTACTGCTAACCAATTTGTTTCCAACATTGTCTACCAGTGCTTGATATTGATTGTTAGGATGTAGTCCGCCATGTTGCTGTGCCATTTGTGGGGCGCTTTGAAGGCCAATTGCAATTTCTTTATCCGGAGTCATTGATATGGTTTGAGTTCGCCCTGTATAAGGGTTAACTTCTTGCTGACTACATCTTTTTAAAATAAAAAATAAAGCTATAGCAGTACCAATTAACAATCTAACCTTTAAATTTCTTCCTCTCATTTTAAATGATATTTGTAATTAAAATTACAAAATTTTTACGTCTTAAGGTTTGACCCACTTTAATTAATGAAGTCACAAAACATATTGTATTAAAACTTATATAGGTTTGCTCATAACGTAATGTAGCCCAATATCTGTTATGTTAAAAGATTTACCTATAGTACGATACCCATTCCTTTTATAGAAGTTAACAGCAACCTCTCTTGCATTGCACCAAATCAAATTTATATTTTTTTGTTTAAGTAGATTTTCGCCATAGCTTAAAATAGTTTTACCAGTACCTTTGCCCTGATACTTTTTTAATATGGCCATACCTCTAAGCTGGTATTGATTACTTTCTGATATGTCTTTATGAGAATTGTAAAAAAATGAGCACACACCAATTATAGAGCCATTGTAGTAAATCCCCAAATGTATTGTCGTTTCAAGATTGTCACCTTTAAAGATACAAGTTTCTATCGGTTTTCCACTTCTTAAAACGGGATGCCTTACGTCATAAGTATCTTCTGCTGATATTTGCTTTATTTGATATTTTGAAGTTTCTATGCTAATTAATTCTTTGATGATATATTTCAAACTTATAAAATTTATATTTACAAATTATTAGCTTATAAGGAAAATTTTATGTCTATAGTGTTTAAAATTATTGATGAAAAAGATTTTAAGGAAGTGATTCCTTTGGTTGAGAAACTAAATGATTATAAAATATCTCAAAAAACCTTAAAACAAAGATTTTCAGAAATGGTGACTCAAAACTACGAGTGTGCAGGTATTTATGATGATAAAAAGTTAATAGGTGTATGTGGACTATGGTATTGTACAAGGCATTATTCAGGAAGAAGTGTTGAACCCGATCATGTTTTTATTGAGGACGATTACAGAGGTAGTGGCTTAGGTAAACAATTTTTTGATTGGATTTATGATTATGTAACAAGTAAAGGCTTTGAATCTGTTGAGTTAAATACTTACGTAAGCAATCATTTATCTCATAAATTTTATTTTAATGAAGGATTTAAAATTTTGGGTTTTCATTTTTTGAAAAAGTTGTGATTTTTCCTTGGAAAAGAGAATAGTGTTTGTTTATATTTGCATGCAGTTAATGCGGGAGTAGCTCAGTTGGTAGAGCGTCAGCCTTCCAAGCTGAATGTCGCCGGTTCGAACCCGGTCTCCCGCTCAAAAGGTCTCATCAAAAAAGATGAGACCTTTTTTATTTTAGATGGTTTAATTCAGTTCCAGAGGCTACTTCATAAGGCAATTTATTATATTCAAAAATCCTGGCTGATAAAATGCCTTTAAGTAAAATAGAGTTGTTTTGCACAAGCAACCAACTCCCTTCTCTTAGCCCAATAACAGGTTGAGGATTATAATGATGAAATTCTTTAATTCTGGTTTCTCGTGTTTCTCCCATATGTGTGCTGGACGTGTCGGGATCTAAATAATGCGGGTTAATATTAAAAGGAACTAAAGCCAAGGCCTTAAAACTTGGTGGATATACAATGGGCATATCATTAGTAGTGTTAATGGTAAGCCCGCAGATATTACTGCCAGCACTGGTTCCTAAATAAGGAGTGCCATTATGTATTGCTGTTTGCAAAGGTGTAATCAAGTTATTTTTATATAGTTGATAAGTTAAAACAAATGTGTTGCCTCCCCCTGTAAAGATAGCTTCGGCGTTAGTTACAGCCTCAACAGGGTTTTCAAATTCATGAATACCCTTAACAGATTTGTCAATTTTTTCAAAAGCACTTTTTACTCTTTGAGTATATTCATCATGTGATATCCCACCAGGTCTGGCATAGGGGATAAATAAAATGGTATTGGCATTTTTAAAAAACACGTTTAATTCATCTAAAATATATTCCAGATAATCACTTCCGTGAATTGTTGAGGTACTAGCTATGATAATGTTTTTCATATTAAAATGAGTTTCGGTGTAAAGCTAATTAAAATAATTATACTAAAATTTTAATGGTTTTGCTTTAGAAATAAAAATTAAAGTAGTAATTTGAAATAAAAAATAAATGAAAAAAATAGTTTTATTCTTTATTGTATTAACTTCTATGAATGTTGTTTGTCAAACCATTAACAGAGTTCAGGTTTCTGGTAAGATTATAGTTGAGGGTAGTGATATTTCAGGAATAACCATTTTCAATACCTCATCAAATAAAGGTACAATTACAGACAATAATGGTGCATTTGAGATAGCTGTGGCTTTAAATGATATTGTTGAGGTTAGTGCGCTTCAGTACCAGAATATTACATTTAAAGTTAACGAAGCTATTCTTGAGTCAAAACGAATGAAATTATTTTTAATAGAGGAAATCAATAAGCTGGATGAGGTTGTGGTATTTACAAAAGGGCTGTCAGGAAATTTAGATACAGATATGGAGGGGGCAAAACCTTTTAACCCTAAATTAGATGCATTGTATTTTGGTGTTAAGCATAGTTCTGAATATGATTTTGAAAAAGATTATAAAACCGAGGTTAAAAACATTACTATGAATTCTCAGCAGCAGCATATGGTTAATGGACTTAATATAGTAAATGTTGTAGATCAATTATTGTTACCTCTATTTAGGTCTGGTGTAGTTGATAAAAAGAAAGCAGGTGTTCCTGATGTACCAATAGAATCCATTAAATATTATTTTGGCTCAGAATTTTTAGTAGATAATTTTAGTATACCGGAGCATCGTGTACAGGAATTTATTCAATTTGTTGAAAGTGATGATTTTGATTTCACGTTGCTTAATTATGGTAAAGAAATGGAGTTTCTGGAGCTTTTAAATATAAAAAGTAAAGAATTTTTAAACTCTAAAAGTTAAATCAAAGCTTTAACAAAACATTACGAGTTATTTGCGTTTTCTTTAAGATATGAAATACGTTCTTTATAGCATAATTTTAAGATTTTGAAATGTATCATAGTTAGTCTTGTACTGGTTTTGTGCTCAAATGTTGTAAATAGTCAGTCTATAGAATTATTTGGAAAGATTGACAGCTCAATTGATAATGAAAACATTCACGTTATTAATAAAACCGCACAGGTTTTTACAATAAGCAATAAGAACGGCGAATTTCAAATTTCGGTAAAACTAAATGATACTTTAAGCTTTTCGTCTATTCAACACCTACCCAAAGATATTATCATTTCAAAAGACATCATTTTAAGAAAGACTATTCTAGTTGAATTAAAAGAACAAGTAAATGAACTAGATCAGGTAGTTGTTGGAAAGCTATTAACAGGAGATCTAATGCTTGATGTACAAAATACAGAAGGTGATGCGCCCGTAAATTTTTACGATGTTGGCATTCCCGGTTATACAGGGAAGATTGCTACACAAAGTGAACGACGACTTCATGAAGCTACAACGGGAGGAGGTATTGTACCTTTAAACCCTATAATAAACGCTATTTCAGGAAGAACAAAAAAGCTTAAAAGTCAAATTAGATTGGAAAAAAAAGACAATCTGATAAAAAGGATTAAAGCCAGATTATCAGAAGATTTTTTTGAAACTAATCCTTTAGCTGATGAATTGAAAATGGATTTTTTATATTTCTGTATGGATGACAAAAACTTTATAGAGCGGTGCAGCGGTAAATCAGATATAGAAATATTCTCATTTTTAAAAGTTAAATACGATCAGTATCAAGAAAATTTGAGTTTTAAAAAAGATTAAAGTACTTGGAATGCTTTTTGAAGAGACTATAGAGTATACTCTATGCTTATAGAATTATGAAGGTATCTTAAATTAATTATTTTAGCGAAAAAAACATGAAATACAGTGGGTTAATCTTACTATTGCTAATTGTCCCTTTATTAGCATTTACAAGCATACATAAATATTATATCAGTGTTACGCAAGTTGATTATATAAAGGAAAAAAAGTCTGTTCAAATTACATCCAGAATTTTTATTGATGATTTTGAACGACTGTTGAGAGAGCGTTATGATGAAAGTATAACCCTTGCAGGTGATGATGAACCAGCTAATGTGGATACATATATTGAACGCTATCTACAGCAAAAGCTAAAAATAAAAATAAATGGTAAGGACGCTAAACTTGTTTTTATAGGTAAGGTATATGATGCCGATATTATGAAATGCTATTTAGAAATAGAAAATGTAGATAACATAAAATCTTTTGAGATAAGCAATAAAGTTTTGTTTGATGTCTTTGAAGATCAGCAAAACATTATAAAAACTAAAATTAACTCTAAACAAAAAAGCGTTATTCTATTTCTACAAAAAGATACTGCCTTGTTAAAATTTAATTAAAATGCTGTTTGTTGCTTTGGTATTTTAGTATTTTCGTGAACTTTTATATCAATTTTATAATAAAATTGGTTAAAATCAATATTTTTTTAAACTATCATAAATAAACTATGAAAAGAGTCATTTTATTCGTCCTTTCTTTATTTTTTGTTCCATTTGGATTAATAGCTCAAAATCAAGAGAATGCTCAGCCTAAAAAAGGGCATACCAATACTAATAAATTTAAGCAACTATATGATGAGTTTTCAACACCTAACATGTATCGTGCTGCATCAGGAGCCCCAGGAGTTGCATATTATCAGCAACAAGCTGATTATAAAATGGATATTGTCTTAGACGATAAAAATGCAAAAATATCTGGTTTTGAAACTATAACATATACCAATAATTCTCCTGACGAATTAAAGTATTTATGGGTGCAATTAGATCAGAATAAAAGAGCAAAAGATTCTAAATCACCTTTAATAGAAGGCTCGAGCATGCAACCATATGCGCTTCCGGGTGAGTTTGCCTCAAAATATTTAAAAGAACCATTAGAACGTGGTTTTAATATTCTGGAAGTTAAAGATACCAATGGTAGGCCTCTTGCACATATGATTAATAGAACTATGATGCGCATTGAATTACCTAAAGTTTTAAAGAACGGAGAGAAATTTTCATTCTCAATTAATTGGTGGTACAATATAAATGATCATGTTGTTGAAGATGGACGTTCCGGTTATGAATATTTTCCTAAGGATGGAAATAGAGCCTATGTTATAGCTCAGTTTTTTCCAAGAATGGCAGTATATAGTGATGTAGAGGGGTGGCAAAATTCACAGTTCTGGGGAAGAGATGAGTTTGCCTTGCCTTTTGGAGATTATGAGGTAAACATTACTGTACCAGCAGATCATGTTTTAGATGGTACCGGAGTACTTGTAAATAGAAAAGAAGTGTATTCTAAAACAATGATGCAGCGTTATGAGGAAGCAAAAAAATCTTTTAATACCCCTGTTATTATAGTAGGCCAGGATGAAGTAGTAGCTAAAGAATCAGACTTCTCAGAGAAAACAAAAACCTGGAAGCTAAGAGCTAAAAACGTTCGTGATTTTGGTTTTGCAACCTCAAGGAAGTTTATATTGGATATGATGGCTGTAAAAATAGGAGGTAAAGATGTGATGGCTGTTTCACTTTATCCTAAAGAAGGAAACCCACTGTGGGAGGAGTGGTCCACAAAGGCTGTAGCAAGTACTTTAGAATCTTACTCAAGAATGACCTTTGATTATCCTTACCATAAAGCTATTTCTGTGCATGCAAAACAACAAGGTATGGAATACCCTATGATTTGTTGGAATTATGGTCGCCCAAAAGAAGATGGAACATATAGTGATCGTGTTAAATATGGTATGATGGGGGTGATAATTCATGAAGTAGGTCATAACTTTTTTCCAATGATTGTAAATAGTGATGAACGCCAATGGACCTGGATGGATGAAGGACTAAATACGTTTGTGCAATATGTTGCAGAACAAGATTTTGGAGAAAAGTATCCCTCGGCGTTATCTCCAAAAGATAAACACTTTCCTTCAGACCGGGGGCCGGCCAAAATGATTGTGCCCTATATGAGTGGTGATCAGGATTATATAGCTCCAATTATGACCAAGGGACTTAATACCTATCAGTTTGGTAATAACGCTTACGGAAAACCGGCTACAGCTTTAAATATTTTAAGAGAAACTGTTATGGGGCGTGAGTTGTTCGATTATGCCTTTAAGGAGTATGCCAACAGATGGAAATTCAAGCATCCAACTCCGGAAGACTTTTTTAGAACTATGGAAGATGCTTCGGCCTTTGATTTAGACTGGTACTGGCGTGGTTGGTTTTATACTACAGATTGGGTAGATATTGGTTTAAAAGAGGTTAAAAAATATTATGTGTCATCCCAACCTAACAAAATTGTAAGAGATATTGTTAAAGAACGAGGCATGGACCTGAAAGACTTAAGGCCTTTGGTATACATGATAGAAGAAGGGAGTGAAGATTATAATGAGGAATTAAAAAATGGCTCTCTTTTAGATAATTCTATACCGCTTAAAGAATATATTATGGATAATTTTACGCCGGAAGAGCAGCAACAAATTAAAACGCCTAATTTTTTCTATAATATAACCTTTGAAAAACCGGGAGGTTTGGTAATGCCAATTATAGTAGAGTTTACTTACGCTGATGGCACTAAAAAAACCGAAACGTACCCTGCACAGATATGGAGGTTTAACGATAATGAAGTGAGTAAGGTTATAGCATCAGAGAAGGAGATTGTATCTATTATGATCGATCCTAATGAAGAAACCGCAGATGTAGATACTTCAAATAATTCATGGCCAAAACAAGAGCAGCAAAGTGATTTTGATCAGTTTAAAGAAAAGATTAAAAGTTAAAAAGAGATTATTTATACTAAAAGCCGATTTTTTGAATCGGCTTTTTTTATACTATGCTATGAACTCACTATATTTGTACTGTGATACAGCAAGCAACATTTTTATTTATAAGCGGTGCAGAAATAGCATTCATACTATTTATTGTCATCATGGTTTTTGGTGCTGATAGGCTACCGGAAATAGCAAGAGGATTAGGCAAGGGAATGAGAACCCTTAAAGATGCTACTAACGACATTAAGCATGAAATAACTAAAACTGCAGAGAATAATGGTATAGATACCAGTATCACATCTGATGTTAAAAAAGAACTGGATAAGGTAAAAGACGACCTGGAAGACTTTACAGGCTCAGTAAAACGAAAATTTTAAACCTTTCTGCTTATAGTTAGCCCGTCTCTAATAGGCAAAACTACAGTTTCAATTCTGCTATCTTTTTTGAGTATTCTATTATATTCTAAAAGTGCTGTAGTTGAAAAGTCATCAGGCTTTAATTCTTCAATTACTTTACCACTCCAAAGTACATTATCAGATAAAATAATACCTCCTTTATTTAATTTGTCTATAACAACATTGAAATAATTGGAATAATTCTCTTTATCGGCATCAATAAATATTAAATCAAAAGTTCTATCAAGCTCCGGAATAATTTCTAAGGCATTGCCCAAGTGTTGAATAATTTGATTCCCATAATCAGATTTGTCAAAATACTTGCGCTGAAAGTCAATCAACTCTTCATTGATGTCTATAGTATGTAATTCTCCAGAATTTTGCATGCCCTCAGCTAAGCAGAGTGCTGAATAGCCCGTATACGTTCCTATTTCTAAAATGTTTTTTGGATTAGTCAATTTAGAGATCATGCTCAATACTCTACCCTGATAGTGCCCGCTGAGCATTCTGGGTTGTAATATTTTTTGGTAGGTTTCTCTATTTAATTGTTGTAATAATTCTGGTTCATCTTCAGAATGATCTACAACATAATCGTCTAATTTTTCAGATATAAAATGCATAATTTGTTTGATCGCGCTCTTTTAATTATAAATAAAAAGTTATGCCTCTCAATTGGGCTTGTAAGGGTACGAGTTAACTAGTTTAAAATTCTACTCATTAATTTATCTCTAGAAGCTTTATCATCACCACATAACCATTGCACTACATTACCTTCCCAAATGGCATCATATTCATTTTGATCAATAATCTTATTTTCAATAGCCAAATCTAAAATCTTACCAGGGTAAGAAGATTGTTTTTCACTTTCCATTTCCCCAAGCGGATACGGGTCGTCTAGCCCCATAATGACTTGTTTTGATCCATGATTTTTGATCAATAATTCTAGACCACCGGTATCATGAACTAAAGTGTCAAAGAAAATGTTTTTATGCCCAACAGCTTTTCTCGGATGGTGTTTGCCTTCAAATAAATCCGGCCTGCCATCAAAACCCTGAATCCGTCTTCCTAAATTAATTTGAGCTAATTGCCCGCCATGAGCAAAACAAGTACGCATATTAGGGTACTTTTCCTGGTAACCATTCAAAGTTAAAAAGTGATAGGCATCCGCACATTGAGCCAGCATCCATATTAAATGAAACCGCCATGACGTATTTTCTAGCTTAATAAATTTTTCTCCGTCGTATGGGTGAATTTCAACAGCTAAATTGTATTTATTTGCCAGTTCAAAAAGAGGTTCGTTTTCTTCATCAAAAATACAGCGCCAGGTACCAATGGTATCCATATAGTGTGTTGGTAAACATAGTAATTGCATACCATGTGTTTCAACACAGCGTTCAATTTCCCAACATGCACTTCTTAAAAACCCGGGGTGAACTACAAAACCACATGTAAATTTACTTGGATGATCATGCTGAACTTGGGCATTAAAATCATTTTGGAATCTAAGTGCCTTTTTCATTTCTTCAACACGTAAACCATTGCCGTATAATTGTGATAAGTTCAAAACAACCGCATGGTCTATTTTGTTACGTTCCATCCATTCCAGTTTTTCAACAAGGAAAAAGCTGGAATCTGTTACTGGCCTGCTCCAATCTTTTTGAAGCATAAATTTCCTATCTTTATCCACCCAAAAAATACCTTTTTCTTGCATAAAATCAGGTATTTCCTCCGGGTAAGGGAGTAAATGAGAATGACCGTTTATTCTAAGTTTACGTTTCATAGGATGTTTTTAAACTTTTTTTGGAGGTTCCATTTTAGTGCCACATTTTTTACAAGTACGCTTTTTGTCGCTGCCATAATACTTATCAAAAATTTTAGGCATATCTGTTTCAATATCGTTAAGTTTAAACTTTTTTCTGTATAATAAATTATTGCAGTTTTCGCAATACCATTCCAAAGCATCCTTCATTTTTTTAGATCTTGGATATTCTACAACCAACCCAACTGTATTAGCTACACGTTGCGGTGAATGTGGCACTTTGGCGGGCAATAAGTAAATGTCTCCCTCTTTAATATGAACATCTTCAGGTTTACCATCTATTATTATTTTGAGTACCATATTGCCTTCAACCTGATAGAAAAATTCAGGTGTTTCATTATAATGGTAATCCTTTCTGTTATTAGGTCCGCCAACTACCATAACAATAAATTCTCCGTCTTTCCAAACACACTTATTACCAACTGGTGGTTTTAAAAGATGCCTGTTTTCATTAATCCAGTCTTTAAAATTTAAAGGAGAAACTAATTTGCTCATATGTTCTAAATTTTGGGCGTGCCCTGAATTTGTTCGGGTCAGGCTTTCGGTAGTCGCTTTTATATTTTTTAACATTGCTGCTTATACAGGCATAACAAAACTAAAATAAAAAGAGCTCCAACAATACCTCAATCCTTCACGCAATTATTCTAAGTTTAAAGTTACAAACTTTTTGTTCTACCACCATCAACAGGAATGTTAATTCCGTTCACATAGGCCGCAGGTTCACTAGCTAAAAATGTAATGACACTAGCGGTTTCTTCTGGTTGAGCAAAACGTTTTGCAGGGGTATAATTTTTCATTATCTCTGTCATTTTTTCAATAGAAGTGTCTTCAGCTGAGGCTTTAATCTTTATAATTTCGGTTAACCGTTCAGTATCTGTAAATCCTGGTAATACATTGTTTACGGTTATTCCAAAAGCACCAAGTTCGATAGAGAGTGTTTTACTCCAATTACCAACAGCCCCTCTAATGGTATTGCTTACACCAAGTCCGGGAATAGGTTCTTTAACCGAGGTAGAAATAACGTTTATTATTCTGCCGAATCCAACTTTTTTCATAAATGGAATAGTGGCCTGAGCTAAAATATGATTGCATTTAATATGTTGTGTAAAGGCCTTTTCAAACTCATCTAAACTTGCCGATAAAATAGCACCGCTTCTTGGCCCTCCGGTATTATTTACTAAAATATGAAAGCCATGTTCTTTTTCAATAAATTTGATGACTTGCTCTTGTAAATCTCTGGGATTAGAAAAATCAGCAACAATATAACTGTGATTTCTATGTTGAGGTAATTCCGCTAAAACGGCTTTTAGTTTTTCTCTGTTTCTGGCAACAAGGGTTACATTCACACCCTCAGCAGCTAATGCCATGGCGGTTGCTCTTCCTATACCTTGTGTGCTGCCACATACTAAGGCATTTTTGTTATTTAGGTTTAAGTTCATATTTGTTTGTGATTAAAGGACATTAATATAAAAGAAAAAAAGATACAAGTTTAGTTTGCATTCTTTTTTCTATGCTCATGGTTAATATTTTATACATACATTCTTGGTTTCCGTAAAAAAGCGAAAAGCTTCAAATCCACCTTCACGACCTATACCACTGGCTTTTATACCTCCAAAAGGGGTTCTCAGATCTCTTAACATCCACGTGTTTACCCAAATAATACCAGCTTGAATATTAGTGGTCATATGCATAGTTCGTTTTAAGCTATTAGTCCATAAAGTAGCAGATAAGCCATATTTTACATCATTAGCCATTTGCAGTACCTCTTCTTCTGTATTAAAAGGCATTATAGTTACAACCGGTCCAAAAATTTCTTCCTGGTTAAGTCTGCATTCATTATTGGGTACTTCAATAACTGTGGGCTCAAAATAATAGCCATTTTTATAGTCCTCAATAGATACTGTTTTTCCGCCACAAATAATTCGCTCCCCTTCATTTTCTGCTATATTAACATAGCTTTTTACTTTCTCAAGATGTCCTTTTGAGACCAAAGCACCGATATCAGTTTTAGAATTTGAGGGATGCCCCACTTTTAATGCCTTAACTTTTTTAACAAAATCATTTTTAAATGTATCATAAATAGAAGCTTCAATAAATATTCTGCTTCCACATAAACAAATCTGTCCCTGGTTAGCAAATGATGAGCGTACGGTGGTTTCTAACATATCATCATAATCACAATCTGCAAAAATGATGTTAGGATTTTTACCACCCAATTCTAAGGATAATTTCTTAAACATAGGAGCAGCAACCCTAGCTATATTTACTCCCGTTTTTGTGCCTCCGGTAAATGAAATGGCTTTAATATCAGGGTGCTCTATGATGGCTTGGCCTGTAGAATTCCCTAAGCCATGAACAATGTTTAAAACCCCATTGGGTAAACCTGCTTGTAAGCAGATATCTCCTAATAAGAAAGCTGTAACAGGGGTAATTTCACTAGGTTTGGCAATAACGCAATTACCTGCTGCAATAGCTGGTGCAATTTTCCAGGTAAATAGATAAAGTGGTAGATTCCATGGTGATATGCAACCCACTACACCGATAGGTTGACGTAATGTGAAATTTAGGGCATCTTTACCAACAGTTTCATGACTTTCGCTGGAAAATTGTGTAATGGCATTGCCAAAAAACCGGAAGTTACTTGCCGCTCTGGGGATATCAACAGATTTAGCCAGATGAATAGGTTTACCATTATCTTTACTTTCAGCTTCAGCAAAGTATTGCAAATTAGCCTCAAGTAGTTCTGAAATCCTAATAAGGATTTTACTCCGCTCTTCTAAAGTGGTTTGTGACCAATTAGGAAAGGCCTTTTTAGCGGCCTGGTATGCTTGTTCTATATCTGCTTTTGATGAATTAGGTGTTTGTCCGTAAATTTCGCCATTTGCCGGGCAATAATTATCTATCCAATCATTTGAAATGGGGTTTTCAAATTCACCGTTTATAAAGTTTTTAATAGTTAGCATGGGCTTAAACATTAAGCTTTTTATATGCAACAACCTTAATTTCCACAACTAAATCCGGGTGCGGTAACTGATGCACAGCAACTGTTGTTCTGGTTGGTCCGGTTTCAATATCAAAAAACTCAGCATATGCTTTGTTGTAGCCTGCAAAGTCATTCATATTTACTAAAAAAGTGGTAATATCTACAATATCTTTTAAGGCGGCACCTTCTTTAGCTAAGTTCTTTTCAATATTTTTAAGGACCTCTCGTGTTTGGACTTCAATGTTTAAATATTTAGTACCCATAGTGTCAATATTGTCTACTCCGGCTATGGTATTATCAGGACGGCGAGAGCTGGTTCCTGATACAAATATAAAATCTCCGGCCCGCTTTGTATGTGGGTATGCGCCTCTGGGGGTTACTTTATTATTCATGTTTTCTTTCTTTGTTAAAACTAACAACAACTTTAATGCAATCCTGCAATTCTATCATCTTCAAGAACAGTTTCGGTTTCTTGTATTACTTTATTTAAAATTATTTTTAAGTCTTCTTTTGTCATATCTGGTGTCATTGAAATATCTTGATCAGAAAGCATATTCAGTATCGCCTTATCCTGGGCTCTTCCTTTTAGCATAGCTTCATTATAAGAAATATGCTCATTAAAGGTGACTAATGAATATTTTGATGCATATTCATCCGGGAAGGCTTTTTCCAGAGCCATTTCCAATTTACGTTTTTCCTGAAAAATAGGATTGGCTACATGATCTTTCATTTCATGAAAATTATCAATAGCTAAATCAGCTATAGCATCAGTGTTCTTTTTACGATTCTTTTCGTAAGTTTTAAAGATATCCTCCCAATTATCCAGGTTTTGGTCTAATACCTGATCAAACGTAACAACATCTTCAAAAGAAGCATTCATGCCTTGGCCGTAAAATGGTACAATGGCATGTGCAGAATCCCCCATTAACAGGGTGTTACCCTTGTAATGCCATGGGGAACATTTAATAGTTCCCAATGGTGATGTTGGGTTTTTAAAAAAGTCATCTAAGAGGTTTGGCATTATAGCTAAAGCATCAGGAAATGCTTCTTTAAAGAATTCCAGAACAATAGCTTCATTAGTGAGATTGTTAAAGTTGTATTTGCCTTCATTATAACTTAAAAAAAGTGTTACGGTAAAACTACCATCCAAATTAGGCAAAGCAATTAGCATAAAACTACCACGAGGCCAAATGTGAAGCGCATTTTTATAAGCCTTGTAACTACCATTTTCATTCGGTAGGATACTGAGTTCTTTATAGCCATGAGTTAAATAGTCCTGTGAAAAGCTAAAGAGGAATTTTTTGCCTAAATAATAACTTTTTCTCATGGCAGATCCGGCACCGTCTGTAGCAATAATAAGGTCAGCATCTTCAATAAACTCGGTTTTAGAGTTATAGTCTTTAAATAGGGCTGTAGTTTTTACAAAGTTTACAGACTTACATTTTTTGTTGAAATAGATATTGACATTTTCATGCTTTTCTGCTTCATCAAGTAACAGTGCGTTCAATGCTCCCCGTGAAATAGAATTAATATGCTCATGAGCTCTGCCACTATAATTAGATTGAAATGTATTACCATGCTCATCATGGATCATACGGCCATTCATTGGAATACAAAGTGCTTTTACTTTATCTTCCATGCCAACCAACTTCATAGCTTTATTACCACGGTTAGAAAAAGCCAGGTTTATGGAACGTCCTGCGCTGATATTTACTTTCCGTAAATCGGGGCGTTTTTCATAAACATTGACGTTGTAACCTCTTTGCCCTAACCGAAGTGCCAAGAGACTACCACAAAGGCCTGCACCAATGATTAGTATGTTTTGTTTTTTATGTGCCATTTTTGTTAGCCTTAACTCGTTTTAGGATTTCATTTATTTTATTTAATCTGTTTATTTTGTCTTATAATTACAAACCCTCTGGAATATGCCATATAATAGGTCAATTTAATATGGTTTTCAAACGTTCTACCAATTTATAAACATCTTCAAAAGAATTATAAAATGGTACCGGGGCACATCGTATTACATCCGGTTCTCTCCAATCACTAATGACTCCGGTTTCTGTTAATTTATTATGGAGTGTTTTATTGGCATGCTTCACTTGAATGGATAACTGGCAACCGCGTTCATCGGGATTGCTGGGTGTAATGATTCTGATTTTTTCTTCACCCAAACCTTTCAGTAAAAATTCAAAATATCCGGTTAGTTTCTTCGATTTTGCAATAAGCATATCTATACCAACTTCACTAAACATGTCTAATGAAGCTTTAACTGCTGCCATAGACAATATTGGCGGATTACTCAATTGCCAGCCTTCAGCACCCGGTAATTGGTCAAATTCATAACGCATATTAAACCTGGTGTCTTTATTATGACTCCACCAGCCGGTAAACCGATTCAGGTCTTTATTATAAGCATGTCTTTCATGAACAAAACATCCTGCTAAACTTCCCGGTCCAGAGTTTAAATATTTATAAGTACACCAAACAGCAAAATCGGCACCCGAGTCATGAAGATTGAGTGCTACATTACCGGCCCCGTGTGCACAATCAAAACCAACAGTACAACCATACTGGTGCCCTAGTTGGGTGATACGTTTTAAATCAAAAAATTGTCCCGTGTAATAGTTAATACCTCCAATCATGATCAGGGCAATTTGGTTTCCTTGCTCATCTAAAATAGCTTCAAGATCTTCATAGCGTAGCAGTTCCTCACCGTTTCTGGGCTCCCATAAAATAAGCCCTTCTTTATCATCAAACCCATGATGGCGTAACTGAGATTCAACAGCATATTTATCTGAAGGAAAAGCATCACTTTCAATAAGTATTTTATAGCGTGTTTTTGTGGGCTTGTAAAAAGATACCATCATAAAATGCAGGTTGGCAGTCAAAGTATTCATGACCACAACTTCAATGGGTTTTGCACCTACTACTTCAGCCATACTTTTGGCTAGATACTCATGATATGGCATCCATGGGGTTTTTGCTTCAAAATGTCCTTCAACACCCAGGTTTGCCCAATCTTCCAATTCCTGATTAACATAAGCAGATGTCTGTTTTGGCTGAAGGCCAAGTGAGTTACCTGTCATATAAATACAATCACTCCCATTTTGGTCTTTTGGAATATAAAATCGATTCCTATAAGATTGTAATTCGTCGTTTTGATCTTGCTCTAAAGCATATTCAAGGCCTGATTTGTAGTTGGACAAGATATTTTTGTTTTGGGTTTCTAACAAAAATAAGAATTAAAACTTAAGAAATGGAAGCAAAAAAGGAAGATTGATATCCATTGTTTTTTTCGTATATTTAAGAAAAACAATACATTATGGCCAGGGTAAAAGAATATACAAATGGAGAGGTTACTATTGTGTGGAAGGCTGAGGCCTGTATTCATTCTGCAATTTGCGTAAAGGGACTTCCAAATGTGTTTCGTCCCAAGGAAAGACCATGGATAAATATTGATAAGGCAGAAACAGAAGCATTAATCAATCAGGTAAAGCATTGCCCTTCGGGTGCGTTAAGTTTTTACATGAATGCAGAGGGCGATAAAACGACTGAAGTTTTGGAAACTAAAGTTGAAGTCTTGGAAAACGGTCCTTTATTAGTTTATGGCACACTCAAAGTGGTTAATAAGGATGGTATTTCCGAAACTAAAAATAAAACAACTGCATTTTGTAGATGCGGGGCCTCAGACAATAAACCCTATTGTGACGGATCTCATGTGAAATCTGAATTTAAGGATTAATACAAAAATGACAAAGCGCTTAAACCAATGATTTAAGCGCTTTAATATATATAGACGCAAATGCGGAAAAAACTATTTATACTTTATATACGTAATAAGTCGTAGGTTAGATGCTTTAATTACGGCTTAATAAAAAAATAATTTATTAGTCAAGGCCCATACCTTCTGTCCATGGTGCACCGACGGCTTTTAGTTTGTTCTCTAGATCAGGAATTTTTGAATCTACCATTTTTTTTAAATCAGATTTTATTTTAATTAATCTTTTATTAGCTGTGTTTAATGTTGCTTTGTGCAATTGAGTTGGTCCATAGGTTGATGATCCTAATGCAGCCTTGGCCATAAAATTAACATTATTAGGGGCAGGGTCATTTTTTTCTCCAATTTCATGCTTTGCCTTACTGCCTTTTAATGATTGATGTAATTTTAAAAGTGCTTCTCTCTGGTTATGTAACTCTTTAGATAAAGCATTAGAAGGCTTTTTTGCTTTAGCCAGTGCACGTTTCATAGCTTCAACTTTTAAAAGGGCTTTGGATAAAACTACATTGGTAGATTTTAAGTCTTGCTGGAATTGTTGAAAGGCTTCTCTAAAAGCTATAATATCTTCGTAAGACGCGCCTTCTAAAGCTCCTTTTCTTAATGGAATAACCTTGAATGATTTTGGTTGGGTTAAATCGGTTAATTCACCATCTACCAGTTTAGATAAAGCAACAGTATAATCTCCGGGAGTAGCCATAATGCTAAAATTAAAATACTGCTCTGTTGGTTTAGGAGGCTTCAATGCTTCCCCGCTTTTATCAGCTACCTCAAGATTCCAACTTATACGATTAAAGCCTTTTTTGTTTGAGCCTTTAAGCGTGTTTATCACGTTATTATTTGCATCTCTTATTGTTAATATTATGCTTGGACTTTGTTGTAATTCTTCGGTATTTAAAGCGTTCCAGCCAGGAAATGGTATACTCTTGTTGGTTTTTATCACTTCCTTTTCAGAATCTTTACGTTGTTCTTTTAGAGATTTTATCTTTTCAGGCAAATAATAAGTAAATACAGCGCCAAATGGTGGGTTAGGGGCTTTGTATTTATCGTTACCCTGCGCATGAATTTCCCCTTTTTCTATATACCAATATGCCGGTTTAATATTGAATAGGATACTTTCAGATGAAGACATAGCTGTATTAAAATGCCTAATAGCCTCAATGTCATCAAATATAAAAAAGCCTCTGCCAAATGAAGCAGCTACTAAATCACTTTCTCTGCGTTGAATAGTAATATCTCTAATGGCAATTGTAGGTATGCCTTGAGTTAATTTAATCCATTTTTTGCCATTGTCAATTGTAAAATATACTCCATATTCTGTAGCAATGAAAAATAAATTCCTATTAATATGATCTTGAACAAGCCGCCATGTAATTAATCTGTCAGGAAGATTTCCTTGCATTGAAGACCAGGTTTTTCCTTTATCTATACTTTTGATCACATAGGGTTTAAAGTCGCCATATTTATGATTATCAAGTACAGCATAAACAATATTAGCATCGAATAAGTCAGCTCGTAAATCGTTCACAAATGCTGTGGCAGGAATTCCTTTTATAGAGCCAACCTCAATTTTTCTCCATGTTTCACCACCATTTTCAGTTATTTGTATGATACCATCATCTGTACCGGCATATAATAGGCCTTCTTGTTTTGGTGATTCGGCTAATGAAGTGATGGTATTGTAATTTGACATTGCTAATACATCCCAGGCATTATCCCAGCTTTGTTGCTGTCCCATGATAGGCTGTGCTAATCTAACCTGATTACGGGTAAGGTCTTTGGATACTGTACTCCAGGAATCTCCACGATTATCTGACCGCCATACACGCTGAGAAGCAAAATATAGTCGTTTTGGATTATGAGGACTTATTAATATAGGAGCATCCCAATTAAATCGTTCAAAAGGTTCTCCCTCTTTGGCTTGTGGTTGAATATAAACGGTTTCGCCGGTAGTTTGATCTATACGCCATAATTCACCTTCCTGAAATTCACCGTAGGTAATATCAGGATTACCGGGCTCGGTAGCTGACTGGTGCCCATCGGCAGTAAGAGTAATCCACCAATCAGAATTTACAATGCCTTCTTTTTTAGTTGTTCTGGAGGGGCCTCCATGCGAGCCATTATCTTGTGTGCCTCCGTAAATTTTATAAAAGGGATAAGAATCATCTACCGCCACTTTGTAATATTGGGTAACGGGAAGATTTCGAATATACTTCCATGATTTTGTTAAGTCAAAGGATTCATACAGGCCACCGTCTGTGCCAAATAATAAATAATTAGGATCTGATTTTTTAAACGCTAAAGCATGACTATCTACATGCTTTGCTTTTTCATTCATGTTATAAAAGGTTTTACCATGATTGTCAGATATTTGAACAGTATTGCTCATTAAGAATAGTTTGCCATCATGATGGGGAGAAGCGTATAATTCCTGATAATAATGCGGGCCTGTTCCTCCTGAAATAGCATTTGATTGTTTAGTCCATGAATTCCCTTTATTAACAGACATGAATAATCCGCCTTTTCTTCTGTCTAGTTCAATAGCAGCATAAATAATCTCCGAATTAAAAGGAGATATGGCTAAACCAATTTTACCTAAATTAGATTCGGGTATGCCTTTAGTTAATTTTACCCAGGTATCTCCGCCATCAGTACTTTTATAAATACCAGATCCGGGACCTCCACCCATATATGCAGCTACGGTTCTATGCCGTTGCCAGGTAGCAGCATATAAAAGGTTTGGGTTTGTAGGATCAATAACTATATCTGTTGCTCCTGTCCATTCGTTATCCCCTAAGGTTTTCTTCCATGTTTTTCCACCATCTATTGTTTTGTATAACCCACGTTGACCGCCCTTACTCCAAAGAGGACCTTGAGCGGCTACCCAAATTATATTTGAATCCTCTGGGTGAATTATTATTTTAGAAATATGCTCAGAATGTTTAAGCCCCATATTTTTCCATGTTTCGCCATCATCATAACTTACATAAATACCGTCACCAAACCCAACATGTCTGCCACCTACATTTTCCCCGGTACCTACCCAAATAGTATGTGAATTATTTGGATCAATAGTTATACAGCCTATAGAATAACTGGTTTGATCATCAAAAATAGGTTTCCATGTAGTACCAGAATTTGTGGTTTTCCAGACTCCACCAGAACCAACGGCAACATACCGTACATTTTCGTTTTTTGGGTGTATGGCTATATCTGCAATTCTACCTGAGGTTAATGCAGGCCCAATACTTCTGAAGTTCAAGCCAGATGTAAGGTCTTGACTCTTTGAAGTTGCATTTTTTTGAGCATAAGTTGTTATAAACAACAATAAAAATAATACGGGTAGATACTTAGTTTTAGGTTTTTGCATAAGGGTGGTTTTTGTCTAAAATTACACAAAAACTTTATAACCATATAATCACAAATAGCATGTAAATTGTATTTTTTATAATTTAGAGGTCTATTACAAGATACGATCTATAGATGTCTACAAACAAAACTTATTTCAAAGTAAATAAAGTAACCTGGAATAACAAGGTTAAAGTTCATGCTAAAAGTGCTATGTATAATATTGAAGGTTTTAAAAAAGGAAAATCTTCACTAATGCCTTATGAACTAGAAGCTTTAGCTGATGTAAAAGGTAAATCGTTATTGCACTTACAATGTCATTTTGGACAGGACACATTGAGTTGGAGCAGGATGGGGGCTAAGTGTGTGGGTGTAGATATAAGTGATGAAGGTGTAAATCTGGCTAAGTCATTAAATAAAGAGCTTGGGCTGGACGCTGAATTTGTTTGTTGTAATGTTTTAGATACTTCTGAATATGTAAAAAATCAATTTGATATAGTCTTTACCAGTTACGGTGTGATTGGCTGGTTGCCAGATTTAAAACCCTGGGGAAAAATGATTGCAGATAGATTAAAAAAAGATGGTACATTTTTTATGGCTGAATTTCACCCTATTGTTTGGATGTTTGATTATTTGAATAATACACCGGTTATGAAATATGGGTATATGCAAGATGAGGTTATTTATGAAGAATATGAAGGTACTTATGCCAATCAAAATTCAAAAATGATAAGTAAGGAATATGCCTGGAATCACGGTTTAGGGGAGGTGATTACGGCGCTTACCGAAGCCGGTCTGCATATTGAATATTTAAAAGAATATGATGAAAGCCCCTATGATGTTTTGCCTGACTTGGAGGAAACCAATTCAGGCATGTTTGTAACAAAGGATAAATTATACCCTTTAATTTTTACCTTAAAGGCAACCAAGTTGTAAGAAGAAATTGTTTTTAAAAGGGTAAGCTTTTTAATGATTATCTTTTAATAAGTCTTTTGGAAATTTAGCCTTAAACCTGTTTAACCTTGGTATGGATACATTTCTTATGTAGCTGTTGTTAGGATGAAGCTTTTCATAATTCTGATGGTATTCTTCTGCGATCCAAAATTTTTGAAACGGATACACTTCTGCAGCTATCTTTACATCCAATTTTTTAGCAAGAGCTTCTTTTTTCTTTAAAATGATTTCTTTTTGCTTGTCATTCTGGTAGAATATTATTGAGCGATATTGAGGGCCTATATCATTCCCCTGGCCATTAACCTGAGTTACATTTTGTGATGCAAAATAAACATCCACCAGGGTCTCAAAACTAACTATTTTGGGGTCATAAATAATTTCTACAGCTTCGGCGTGACCTGTTCTGCCGGTATTACTAGTAGCATAGGTTGGATGTTCTGTATGTCCACCTGAATACCCTGAAATTGACTCCTCAACACCCTTTACGCTTTCGTAAATAGCTTCAACACACCAAAAACAACCACTGGCAAAATAGGCTTTGGCTTTGCCATTTTTTAATGGAACCTCAACAGGCTTAGCCTGTACAATAGCATTTTGTTTTTTATTTGATTGTGCAGAATTATGGCAGCTAAAAAATAAGGCCAGGACTAATAAAGGGAGTATATGTTTCATTGTGTTTTGTTTTCTTTTTTCAATAGACGAATAAAAGTACAAAACCTTAATAATAAGGGGCGAAAATTTTATAATAAAAAAGCCTTCAGTTTTCTGAAGGCTTTTTTATTCGTTTTAAAAATGGGTTTATAGTTTAGAAAACATTTTTTCCATTTTTGCTTTTTGCTCTTCTGCTAATACAGCGTCAACCAAAATTCTTCCACTATGCTCATCAGTAATAACTTTTTTACGAGAAGCAATTTCCACCTGTACTTGTGGTGGAATGGTGAAGAATGAACCTCCTGAAGCGCCTCTTTCAATTGGAACAACAGCCAAGCCGTTTTTAACATTAGTTCTTATTCTTGTATAAGCAGAAACTAAACGTTCTTCTATTTGTTGTTTGTATTCCTCTGATTTTTGCAATAAAGCTTGTTCTTCTTTTTCAGTCTCAGCTAAAATATCATCAAGCTCTCCTTTTTTATGTTTTAAGTGACTTTCACGTTCTTTTAAACGGTCTTTAGTTTCAGAAATCACTTCTTTTTTCTGCTCAATTTGAGCTTTAAATTCTTTAATATGCTTTTCAGCTAATTCAATTTCTAATTCTTGAAATTCAATTTCTTTGGTCAAAGAATTATATTCTCTGTTATTTCTAACATTTTTTTGTTGCTCAGCATATTTTTTCATTAATGCTTTTGACTCTTCAATCAAATTTTTCTTTCCGGCAATATCGTTATCAATTACTTCTAATTTAGCAACGAGTTTTTCTAATCTTATGTTTAATCCGGCAACTTCATCTTCTAAATCACGAACTTCTAAAGGAAGTTCACCACGAACATTTTTTATTTCATCTATACGAGAGTCTATGAGTTGTAAATCGTATAAAGCTCTTAAGCGCTCTTCTACAGTTACTTCTTTCTTTTTAGCCATACTTTAAAAATACTTAACAGGATTGGTATTTGTCTTTGATAAAATGATTGCAAAATTAGTGATTTTTTTTGTAAGATAAGCTACTAAAAGATTTTTTGTGAATTGTTCACTTTCATAGTGTCCAATATCTGCTAAAAGAATGCTGTCTTCGGCAGTGAAAAAGTCATGATATTTTAAGTCAGCCGTAATAAAAACATCAGCACCGGCAGCTTTTGCTGCATTAATGGCAAAACTTCCTGAGCCTCCTAATACCGCTACTTTTTTTATTTTTTTATTTAAAAATGAAGTATGCCTGATACAGTCCGTTTTCATTTTGTTTTTTACATAATTTAGAAAACTTGATTCATCCATAGATTTTGTTAATTCCCCTATCATTCCCATACCAATATTTTGGTTTTTATTTTCAATGGTAGTTACTTCATACGCTACTTCTTCATAAGAATGATTTTTAAATAAAGCTTGGAGAATATTAGTTTCTAAGTGTTTTGAAAAAGTTACTGTGATTTTTGTTTCTGCTTCTTTGTGTATTGATCCTTTTTTTCCTTTAGTGGGATTGGAAGCTTCATTGCCGTTAAATGTGCCAACGCCATCTACATTAAAGCTACAGTCGTTATAATTTCCAATACTACCGGCACCTGCAGCAAATAATGCTATTCTCAAATCTTCAGCTTCTTTTTGGGGAGCATAAGTAGTTAGTTTTTTTATGGTTTCGCTTTGTGGAATTAAAATACGTTTATTTGTTAATTCCAGTTGACTACAAATCATATGATTTACACCTTGTAAAGCGTTATCCAATGCTGTATGCATACTATAAATGGCAATATCATGTTTAATAGCTTTCATAACTACACGCTCTACATAGCTTTTACCAGTAAGTTTTTTTAGGCCTTTAAAAATGATGGGGTGAAAACTAACAATAAGATTACAATTTTTAGAAATGGCTTCATCTACTACAGCTTCTAAGGTATCTAAAGTTACCAAAACGCCTGTTACATTTTGTTTTTTGCTTCCAACCAAAAGGCCTACATTGTCAAAATCCTCGGCATAAGCTAATGGCGCAAGCACTTCTAAATGATCTATTACATCTTGTACAATCATAGTATTTGTATTTATATTCAAAGATAAAATAATTACTTTCACAAGGAATCAATTATTTTTTAGCGGTCTTGTATTATTACTATGATATAATAATTATATTTCAAGCTGAATATATAATGATATAAATTGATTTTGCTTAAATGCAGCTATTGAGAAAAATATTATTACCTGTAGTCCCTATTTATTATATAGTGACCTGGTTAAGAAACAAATTGTATGATTTTGGGTTAAAAAGATCAAAGGCGTATAATTTTCCGGTGATTTGCGTTGGAAACCTAAGTGTTGGTGGTACTGGAAAAACCCCCATGATTGAGTGTTTAATAGATGTTTTGAGAGCGAACTATAAAGTGGCTACTTTAAGCAGGGGATATAAAAGAAAGACAAAAGGGTTTCAGTTGGCTAATGAAAGTTCTAATGCCGATTCTTTAGGAGACGAACCCTTTCAGTTTTTTAGTAAGTTTAAAAGCGATGTTTTGGTTGCTGTTGATTCTGATAGGCAGAATGGAATTAAAAAATTACAAAGTTCTAATCCGGAAGTTATTTTATTGGATGATGCTTATCAGCACCGTAAAGTTAAAGCAGGGTTTAATATTTTACTGACCACATATACCAACCCTTATTTTAATGATATTGTTTTACCAACAGGGAATTTAAGAGAGCCTAGAAGCGGTGCAAAACGGGCAAACCTTATTGTTATAACAAAATGTCCTGAAAATCTTGGAGCTACTGAAAAAGCAGAAATTATAAAACAAATTGATCCAAAACCTTACCAGGAGGTGTTTTTTAGTTCTATAAAATATGCTGATAAACTATTATCGGACAATAAAACTCAAACCCTTAATGATTTGAATCGTTTTACTTTGGTAACAGGTATTGCCAACGCAACACCTTTGTTGAATTTTTTAAAAGAAAGAAAGTTAAGTTTTGAGCATTTAAATTTTAAAGATCATCATAATTTTTCTGCTGAGGATATAAAAATC
This sequence comes from Alterotamlana spongicola, assembly GCF_035818475.1. Classification (NCBI taxonomy): domain Bacteria; kingdom Pseudomonadati; phylum Bacteroidota; class Flavobacteriia; order Flavobacteriales; family Flavobacteriaceae; genus Alterotamlana; species Alterotamlana spongicola. Next base: position 86,634 of record NZ_JAYMGV010000001.1, on the reverse strand, counting down.
CTCAATAAAAAAGAATTGATAATTACAACTGAAAAAGATTTTATGCGGTTGAAGCAATTTGAATCTCTAAAAGGGAAACTTTTTTACTTACCAATTACAGTAGTGATCAATGACAGCTCAAAGTTTAATGCACGTATTAAAGATTTTATTAAGCGCTGTTAGAAGTATCATTTTTAGAAGCTAATGCGTTATAAAGTTTTTTCTCAAACTCTTCCTGTTTAAACGGTTTAGGAATAATATCTGTAAAACCGGCTTCTTCAAACTCGTGCATTTTATCTTCAATGGTAACTGCGGTTAGTGCAAATATAGTAAGCTCTTTATCAAAAGATCTCACAATCTTTGTTGCTTCAATACCACTAATTCCAGGCATGTGAATATCCATTAAAATGATGTTATAATCATTGGCTTTAATCATATCAACGGCATCTTCTCCATTGTCAACTATGTCGCATTTAAGCTCCATTTTGGTAAGAATCTTTTTGGTAATCATTTGGTTGATCTTATTGTCTTCAACCACTAATATTTTAACTTTAGTAAGATCTAAATCTTCTGCATTACCATCAAAATAATTGACTTTCTTTTCTTTTGCTTCTTCAACCGTAGTATGTTCAAGAGGAATTTCAAAATAGAACGTGGTTCCTTTTTCTAATTCACTTTTCACATATATTTTTCCTTTTAAAATATCTATTAAACCTTTTACAATAGATAATCCTAAACCTGTACCGCCGTATTTACGATTGATTTGAATAGAACCCTGGGAAAAACTTTCAAACATATGATCTTGTTTTTCCTGGCTAATACCAATACCATTGTCTTCTACTTCAAAGCGTAAGGTGTGTATTTTTCCTGCTTCTTCAATTTTATATACACGTATCCAAATGTCTCCATCCTTAGTAAATTTAATGGAGTTTCCTATCAGGTTGATAAGTATTTGAGAAATTTTTAATTGATCAGCTATAAAGTTCTCAGGTAAGTTTTTATCATATTCAAAATGGATTTTAACATTATTATCCTGAGCAGAATTGTTTAAAGCTAAAATAATATTATTTATTTTCTTCTTGAGGTTAAATGACTCTGGCTCAATATCTACTTTATTAGCTTCAATTTTGTTTATTTGAAGAATGTCGTTGATAAATGTTAAAAGGTAGTCACCAGAAAATTTAAGAGACTTTAAATGCTGTATTTGTTCTGGTTTAGGGTTTTCGTCCAAAAGCATATTACTTAATCCTGTAACAGCATAAAGAGGAGTTCTTAATTCATGCGTTACTGTAGATAAGAAATTAGCTTTGGTCTTTGATGCTAATTCTGCTTTTTCCTTGGCAATAATAAGTTCTCCATTTTTTTTGTGGAGCATATTATTGGTTTTTAGTCTAATATTATTGTTTTTATATAAAGACAAGGTTAACAGTGATAATATAGTAATCAAGGCTACACTTAATATTGAAATTAAGGTACCCATATTTTTATCATCTTCGGCTTGTTCTAATTTTTCAACAATTTCATTGTTCTTTTCAATCTCTTCATTAAGCAAGTATTGAGTTTCTTGATCTTTTGGGGAATGAAATTTGGTTATACTTCTAATAGAATCAGAAAGCTTTAAGTGTTTCTTTAAAAAATTTCTTGATAATTTATAATTACCGGTGTTGTTATATAACTCACTAATTATTAAATAGCCCTGATTAAGTATATTATTAAACTTGTTATCTTCAGCTATTCTTAAACCTTCAATACCAGAGGATACGGCTTTTTCATTATTTCCTAATTTATTGTAAACAATAGAGTGATTGATTAACGCTTCACTTTGTATGTTGAGGTAATCATATTTTTTTGCAATGGCTAATGACTGTTCTATAACATCTCTTGCCTTATTGTAATTTTTTAATTCAATATACGTTTTACCTTCTTTTAATAGCGTTTCAGCTAATTGCTCATTAAGTTCTTCTTCTCCAAACTTAGATTTTGCCGCTCTATATGAGTCTAAGGCAGAATAATAATCCTTTTTAGCCAAATAAACATCTCCAAATATCTTATAGGAAGTCCCAAGGTTTATGTTATCATTTATAATTCTTTGAACTTCAATGGCTTTGTTTAAAGATTTTATTGCTTTGTCTTCTTCATCAATTATGAGTTGCAATCTGCCTTTTAAAGCATAAATAAGGCCAATACTTTTTTTATTATTTACTTTTTCAGCCAAACCTAATGCTTCATCAAGGCTTTTATTGGCATTGTAATAGTTATAATTTTCCAGTTCTTCCTGAGATTGCGTAATGCGATAGTTGATATTATTTTGAGCTATCTCCGGATCTTCATCTATAGATTTTTGTGCTGAAACCCCGAAGGTTAACAGTAGAACTATGACGTATATGTAGTTTTTTAATTGGGACATTTTAATCAATATTACCGACAAATATAATTATTTTATCGATAAAACACTCTTTTTTATCGACAAATTGCACAAAAGATCAATTATTCTTTGCGAATATCCTGTTTCATTATCATACCAACCTATTATTTTTACCATTTTATCAATAACAGAGGTCATTTGCGAATCAAAAACGCACGAATGAGTGTTTCCTACAATATCGATGGAAACAATAGGGTCTTCAGTATATTCAATAATATCTTTATATTTTTTTTCAGACGCTTCTTTAAAAGCTTTATTAATAGCTTCAATGGTTACTTCTTTTTTAACATTGAAGGTTATATCAGTTAATGAACCATTAATTACCGGAACTCTAATACCACACCCTCCAATGACATCTGAAAGCTTAGGGAAAATTTTGGTTAAAGCTTTTGCTGCTCCGGTTGTGGTTGGAACTATAGATTGGCCAGCTGCTCTGGACCTTCGTAAGTCCCTGTGAGGTTCATCATGTAAACTTTGGTCTGTAGTATAGGAGTGAACAGTTGTAATATAGGCTTGATTAATGCCACAGAGTTTGTCTATAATATCAATCATTGGCGCCGCATTATTTGTGGTACATGATGCATTAGAAATTATAGTCTCAGTGCCTTCAATGATATGGTCATTTACTCCTAAAACAATGGTTTTTATATCATCTTCTATGGGAGGAACACTTAATATAACTTGTTCTGAACCATGCTTTAAATGATAACTTAATTCTGATTTTGTTTTGAATTTTCCTGTGGATTCAATTACAGAATGAACATTAAAAGACTCCCAATTTATTAGTTTAGGATGATTTTTGTTTAATAATGGAATTTTATTACCATTAACTATAATATGATTTTCGTCTGAAGAAACGTCGCCATTAAAAACCCCATGGATACTGTCATATTTTAATAAATGGCCTAAGGTTTTAGAATCAGCTAAATCATTAATAGCTACAACCTGAATGTTTTCATAGTCTTGTAGTAATCTAAAAACACGTCGACCTATCCTGCCAAAACCATTGATAGCTACATTAATCATAACTAATTAATATGTTTTTGGGCTTTGTAAGAAGATCTTACCAATGCACTACTTTCAACATGACGGAACCCTAATTCTAAGCCAATATCTTCAAATTCTTTAAATTGATCAGGGGTTATAAACTGTTTTACTGGTAAATGCTTTTTGCTGGGTTGGAGGTATTGGCCAATGGTGACTATGTCTACATCATTGGCTTTTAGGTCATGAAGTGTTTGAATGACTTCTTCTCTGGTCTCACCTAATCCAAGCATGATTCCCGATTTTGTTCTTCGTTGCCCTTGCTGTTTTAAATATTTTAAAACCCCCATACTTCGGTCATATTGTGCTTGAATTCTAACTTCACGGGTTAAACGGCGAACGGTTTCAATATTGTGGGATACAACTTCTGGCGATACATTAATGATGCGGTCGATATGCTTTTCAATACCTTGAAAATCAGGAATTAGGGTTTCAAGTGTCGTATTTGGGTTCATTCTTCTAACAGCTTTAACAGTTTCAGACCACATAATACTTCCCATATCTTTTAAGTCATCACGATCTACACTTGTTAAAACAGCGTGTTTAATATTCATAATTTTAATTGAACGTGCTACTTTTTCAGGTTCATCCCAGTCAACAGTTTCTGGCCGTCCCGTTTTTACACCGCAAAAGCCACATGACCGCGTACAGATATTTCCTAAAATCATAAAGGTTGCAGTGCCTTCTCCCCAGCATTCTCCCATATTAGGGCAACTTCCCGAAGTACAAATAGTATTCAGTTTATATTTGTCCACTAAACCTCTTAATTCAGTGTACTTTTTTCCGGTTGGAAGTTTTACACGAAGCCATTTAGGTTTTGCCTGGCGTTCAGGTAATATATTTGACGCAGTTTTGCTATCCATAATTTTAAAATATGCTCGCAAAGATACGAAGTATTCTTTTAAATTATCTTATAGGGTAGTGAGATACCAAAGGCTAAAGCCTATCAAAAAAGCAATACCCGTAAAGCTTAAAATATGTAAGAATTTTGAGGGTTGCCATGCTTTAGGTGTGTGTTTACTTGAGATTAATTTATAATTTATTATAGCATAAAAAGGAGCGGTTATAAATGATAGTATAGTCGCTACTTTTATCAGAAAACCCATTTCGGATGCTAAAAATAAAAATATACAAATAGTACCCAAAGTAAGTAAAGCAATCCAAAACGAGTAATTTAATCTTGATGCTCTTTTGAAAAGCAGTTGTGTTGTTTTTGCCATGGCTCTGGGCGATGCGTCCAGAGTTGTTAATGTGGTACTAAACATGGTAGTAAAAGCTGCTACACCAATGATGATATATGCCCAATCTCCCAGATTACTAGTGTACATGTTAATTAATTGGCTGGCAAAAGTATCTGCTGAATTACTAAATGTTTCTCCACTTTTAAACATAACTAAAGTTCCTAAAAGAACAAAACCAATACCTAAAATAATGGTGCTTAGATAGCCTACATTAAAATCAAATAGTGCCGACTTTGTATTATAGCTCTTAGTGTTTTTGTTTTTTTCAATTACCCATAACGATTGCCATACCGCTATATCTAACGGGGCTGGCATCCATCCCATAAAGGCTATTAAAAAAGCTATTTCTATACTGTTTTGCGGTAAGACCTGTTTAAAAACCAAGGCAGTCTCTGTATTAAAAAGAGCAACACTTATGGCAATAATAGTACTTACAGTTAGGGTAATAATAATAACTTTCATTAATTGATCTAACAGTTTGTATTTGCCAAATATTAGTAGGCTCAAGCAAATGAAAAGTATGATTATAGTCCAGCCTTTAATACTTATAAAGTCTCCAAATAAAGTGGTTGCCAAACCAGCAGTAACAATAGTTACTGCAGTTTGTATAGTAAACATGGTAGCCAAGCTTAATATGTAATATATAGCTAAAACACTTTTTCCTAATTTTTTATAACCCTCCAATAAACTTTCTCCGGTAGCTGTAGTATATCTTGGACCAAATTGAAAAAACGGATACTTAAAAAGATTTATTAAAAGTAAGGCCCATAGTAACCCCATACCAAAATCTGCTCCGGCTCGTGTTGACTGCACTAAGTGTGATACTCCAACGGCTGCTCCGGCAAATAAAAGACCAGGCCCGAGGTTTTTAAGCTTATTGATCATTTACTTTTTTCTAATAATTTCGGCCAGTAGTTTTTTGGCGCGTAATAGCTTAACCTTGACATTATTCATTGGCTCATCCAATTCCTGAGAAATTTCCTTATAACTCAATTCTTGAAAATATCTTAAATTTATAATTTCCTGATAATGCGGTTTTAGTTTTTTAATATCACGTAATAGCTTTGCCAAATGTTGTTCTGTAATGAGTTTGTCTTCCGGAGAAGGAGATTCATCTAAAACCTGAAAAGCTTCTTGATCGTCTTTCGATATTACCTGTGAAATGGAATTTTTTTCTTTTCTCAATAAATCAATATGAATATTTTTAGAAATGGAAATCAGCCAGGTTTTAAAGGTATACTTCTCGTCAAAAGTTTCTATTCTGTCAAAAGCTTTTGAGAAGGTTTGAATGGTAATATCTTCAGCATCATTTTCATTTTGAGTACGTTTAAGCTGAAAACCATATACAGCATCCCAATAGGTGTCTAATAAATAATTAAAGGCTTTTTGGTCGTTTGCTTTTGCCAGTAGAATAGCTTTCTTTATTTCCAATGGTTAGGTTTTGAAATAAGATTGTTTATAAAGATAGTTAATTGTAGTAGAATAAGAAAAATTTCTAAAAAAGGAAGAAAAACCAACAGGTCAGTTTCATTTAGTTTTTTAGCAGACTGACCAAGAATAATAGATTGTAATATAATTCGGAATAAAAATAACCCCAACACTATTTGCCAATTGAACACGTAAATAAAAAGTACTATTGGCAATACCCAAAAAAACAAATTTGAAACGTATAAAGAAGTCAGTAATATTTTATGTGTTGTTCTATAGTGCCTGGCGGTTGAAATATGACGTCTTTTTTGTCTAAACCAGGTTTTAAATGTTGTTTTTGGTTTTGATATTGTAAAACTGTTTTTTGAAATACTTATTGCAGTGTTTTCTTTTGTTGAAACCTGATTCACAAATAAGTCATCATCTCCGGACCTAACCTTTATATGGTTTATAAATCCGTTAGCTTTAAAAAACACTTTTTTTGTATAGGCCAGATTTCTACCAACGCCCATATAAGGACTGCCTGCTAAAGCGAAAGAAAAATAATTTACGGCTGTTACCAATGTTTCAAAACGAATCAGTTTGTTTAAAAATGAATGCTTAATTTTAGAGTAGGCGCCATAACCTAAAACAACAGATTTTTTATTATCAAAATGAGCGCTCATTTCTTTTATCCAATGCTTTGAGAGTGGCTTGCAATCTGCATCGGTAAATAGAAAATAGTCATAACTAGCTGCTTTTATACCCAGTGTTAAAGCATATTTTTTATTTCCCCAAAATGCTTCAATACTTTTAACATCAACGGTCTTAATATTTTTATAAGCCTTAGAAAATTCTTGAATAACATCTAATGTGTCATCGCTTGACGCATCATTGATAAGAACAATTTCAAACTCAGGATAATTTTGAGCTATAACTGAAGGTAGAAAGGTTTTTAAGTTGCTTGCCTCATTTTTAGCGCAAATAATAACTGAAACCGGAATGTTTTTTGGAATAGCTTTTTTAGGCTTAAGAAAAGCAAATCTACTAAATAAGAACAGGTAAAATATAACTTGAATAATAACTACAACAACAAATGTGTAGAAAACAATATCAAGACCCCCCATAAATTATTTATGAATGTTGTGGTTCATTACACTCACTAAATTGATCAGGTGTTTTTCCACAAAATCCACACGCTTCCCCTTCTTTATTTAACACCGGGTTTTGACTTGCACATGTTCCGGCAAATTTACCGTCTTTTTTAGCCCAAATTTTAATGGCGATACCAGCAATTCCTAATCCTAAAAGAACAATAGTTATGACGAGAAGTTTCATTTGAAATTTTGTAAATATTTGTGCAAAGATAATGCTTTTAGCTTATAATGTTTAAACGAATTTAAGCTAAAAATCCAGTGACTTTTTTAATAATTAAGTGTCCTATGACTAATAATTCGTACATTTAAAACACTAACCATTTAAATTATTTAATTATGAAAAAATTATTTGCTGAGTTTTTTGGAACCTTTTGGCTTGTTTTTGGAGGGTGTGGTAGCGCCGTTTTTGCTGCTGGTTACCCGGAATTAGGAATAGGCTTTGTTGGCGTTTCTTTAGCATTTGGACTTACAGTATTAACTATGGCTTATGCTGTTGGTCATATTTCCGGAGGACATTTTAATCCGGCTGTATCTTTTGGGCTGTGGGCTGGCGGAAAGTTTGAAGCTAAAGATTTGGTTGGCTATATTGTAGCACAGTTAGTTGGTGCTTTTGTAGCGGCAGGAGCATTGTATTTGATTTTAACAAGTAACTCTGATTTTGTTAGTATTGGAGGGTTTGCTGCTAATGGCTATGGTGATTTATCACCGGATGGTTATACTATAACTGCTGCTTTAATTGCCGAGTTTTTGTTAACTATGTTTTTCCTCTTAATTATTCTTGGCAGTACAAACTCAAGAGCCCCACAAGGATTTGCTCCTATAGCAATTGGTTTAGGCTTAACTTTAATACATTTAATAAGTATTCCAATTACTAATACCTCTGTTAATCCTGCACGGTCAACAAGTCAGGCTTTATTTGCTGGAGGTGAATATACGGCACAGCTTTGGTTGTTTTGGGTGGCGCCAATAGCAGGCGCAATAGTCGCAGGGATTATCCATAAAGCCCTGTTTGATAAAGAATAAAATCAAGAATTATTTATAAAAATAAAAGCCTTATCTATTTTAGATAAGGCTTTTTCTTTATATCAGTGAATTTTTTATTGTAAACTAATTTGGGCTACTGAATTTTCAACAGAAGCAATACTGTTCCCGCCTTTAGGCTCAATAGTAATACTCAAAGCCAAAGCATCTTCCATATAAGGAATATTTCTAAGTTGCCTGTCAGCCTTGTTCAAAATACCTAAGTTAACCATTTTACCTTGTAACTCAGCCCATATTTGATAGCATTGCTCTTCAGGTAATTCCGGTAAAGAAACCACATCAATCATTGATGTTCTTTCCTTAGCATTTATATAAGCAACGGTTTTTAAATCTTTAGCTCTTTCATTTCCCTTTATAATATACTTTTCAGTTTCAGGGTTATTAAGCTTTAAAAGCTGTCTCATGACATTATCAAGCATTTTGTTGTTTTGCTCTATGTCACTACGTAAATCAAAGATTTCATCAACAACAACTTGGTTTTCTTCAGATAATTTTTGATTTTGATTATAAAAAAGGTATGAAGTGCCTGCAAAAATCAAAGCAGCTACACTGGCAGCAATACTATATTTGTACCACTTTTTGTATCTGTTTTTTGTTTGATTTAAAGTAATAACAGGAGCTTCATCAAGTTCATCCAAAACCTTGTTTAAGATGCCTTTTGGAGCTTCAATAGCATTGCTTCTTGCAACAACTTCTAAGTTGAATTGCAATGTATTGTATGCGTTCTGTACTTCCGGATATTTTGAAATATAAGATTCAACTTTTTCTGTTTCGGCAGAAGTCGTTTCTCCTAATAGATATTTTTCTAGTAGGCCAGAACTTAGAAAAGGGTTTATTTTCTCATTCATGACTTTGTATATTGAGGGTCGTAAATTTTTTTCAATTCACGTAACCCAATTTTTAATCTTGATTTTATGGTCCCTAATGGGATACCTAATTCATCGCTAGCTTCTTGCTGCGTCATGCCCTCAAAAAAGAGTGCATTAATTACTATTTGATACTTTTCATCTAAGGTTCTTAGATGTTTTTTTATATCAATGACATCCTGATTTAATTCGTTAGATGTTATTTTATATACGGTTGAAACCTCAATCTGGACTTCATTATTACTTTTATTTTTTTGAGACCTAACTTTATCAATAGCGGTATTATAAGCAATTCTATAGAGCCAAGTAAATAATTTTGCCTTATTAGAATCATATTTTTTAGCATATCTCCAGATTTTGACAAAGGTTTCCTGAAGTACATCCTGAGCAATATTTTCATCTAAAATTACCTTTTGAATTACACCATATAAAGAATCTGCATAGTTTTCATAAAGCAGAGTAATGGCCTTTTTATCGCCATTTTGCAGTAAGTTCACTATTTCTTTTTCTATAGCCGAAATCAAATTATATTGTATTTAGGATTAAGTAAATTTAGAAATTTCTTTTTTATTATAAGATATTAACTTCCATTTCAATTGTAATGCCAAAAAGAAGTTTTACCGTTTTTTGAATTAATTTTGAGAGCTTTAAAATATCAGACCCATTTGCACCACCATAATTAACAAGCACTAAGGCTTGTTTTTTATGTACACCATAATTATCAAATTGTTTACCTTTAAAGCCTGCTTTTTCAATAAGCCAACCCGCAGGAACTTTTACTTCTTCATCAGAAACAGGGTAGCAGGGTATGTCTTTAAAATTTTCGGTTAACATATTAAAATGAGATTTTGTAATAACCGGATTTTTAAAAAAACTACCGCTATTGCCAATTTCTTTTGGGTTTGGCAATTTACGTTCTCTAATTTTTATCACTGCTTCAGAAATAGCTCTGATTGTGGGGGTTTCAATACCTCTATGATTTAACTCAGAAGCTATGGCTCCGTAGTTAAGGCTTAATTTATGATCTTTTTTTGTTAGTTTAAATGTGACACTGGTAATTATATATTCGCCTTTAACCTGTTGCTTAAATATGGAATTTCTATAATCAAATTCACAAGCTTCCCTGGTAAAAGACTTTAAGTGCTTTGTTTTTAAAGACATGGCTTCACAAGACTCAAAAACATCTTTAAGTTCTACACCATAGGCGCCAATATTTTGAATTGGAGCGGTACCAACATTACCTGGAATTAATGATAAGTTTTCAACACCTCCAAAGTTGTTATTAATACACCATAACACAAAGTCATGCCAATTTTCTCCTGCTTTGGCATTTACATAAACAAAGTTGTCATCCTGAGAAACAATTTTTAGTCCTTTTAAATTGATATGAATAACTAAACCCTCAAAATCTTTGGTCAATAGTATATTGCTTCCTCCTCCTAAAACCAGCTTATTAGGGAATTCTTCTAAAGACAAAATATGTTTTAAATTATCAATAGAATTTATTGAGACAAAATGTTTTGCTTTAACATCAATGCCAAATGTATTGTAGGCCTTTAAAGATATATTCTGTTTTATTTGCACTAGTCCTTGTAAACGTTTAAGGCTTCCTTTAAAATAGTTACAGCTTTTAATAAGCTTTCTTTATTAAGTACGTAAGCAATTCTAATTTGGTTGATGCCCACACTGGGTGTGGAATAAAACCCTCCAGCAGGAGCAACCATAACGGTCTCACCGTCAACATCAAAGTCCTCCAAAAGCCATTGTGCAAAATCATCAGAATTTTTAATAGGTAATTCCACTATACAATAAAAAGCACCTTTAGGGACAGCAACTTTTACGCCTTTAATTTTTTGCAGTTCAGTGATTAAAATATTTCGTCGCTCTACATATTCTTTAATAACATCATCAAAATAACTTTGAGGGGTATCCAGAGCAGCTTCACTGGCTATTTGAGCATAAGTTGGCGGACTCAACCTTGCCTGGGCAAATTTAAGAACGGTTTGCATTACAGTTTTGTTTTTTGAAACCAAACAGCCAACACGAGCACCACACATACTATAACGTTTGGAAACAGAATCAATAATCACTGCATGTTGATCTATACCTTCCATTTGTAGAATCGAATGATGTGTGTGCCCATCATATACAAATTCTCTATAAACTTCATCGGCTACCAAAAACAAATCATGTTTTATAGCTAAAGTGGAAAGTTGTTCTATGTCTTCTTTAGAGTAAAGACAACCGGTAGGGTTTCCCGGATTACATATTAATATTCCTTTAGTTTTAGGAGTAATTAATTTCTCAAATGTATCAACCGGAGGTAAGGCAAAATTATTATCAATACTGCAAATAGCAGGAACAACATTAACACCTGTTGCGGTTGAAAACGCAATATAATTAGCATAAAAAGGCTCTGAAATAATAACTTCGTCTCCCGGATCCATTATACTACTAAAAAGAAAAAGTAATGCTTCACTGGCTCCGGTAGTAACAATAATGTCTTCATGAGATACATCAATGTTATGTTTAGCATAATATTTTGCCAGTTTTTTTCGGTATTGTTCAGAGCCTTCAGATCTGGAATACGAAAGAATATCAATATCATTTTCCTTAACAGCATTTAAGGCCACCTCAGGTGTTTTAATATCTGGTTGCCCAATGTTTAGGTGGTAAATATGTTTCCCGGCCTTAATTGCCTGTTCAGCATAAGGAACAAGCTTACGAATGGGGGAAGCAGGCATTAATTTGCCTTTTTTTGATATTGTTGGCATTTTAACAGTTTAATCTGCAAAGTTGAGAAAATAATCTTAAAGTTTTTTTAAAAAATGACTCTAAATACCTGTGCTAGTTTAAAGATTTGTAAATTCATATAGACCAAAGTATCTAAGTCTTACATGAAAAAGTGTTTAACACTACTATTTTTGTTTGTGTTCTTGAGCCCATTTGCCTCAGCTCAAGATGAATTTGTTATTCAAAATAAGCGAAAATCGGATAAGATTAAGTTCAAATTAATCAATAATTTGGTTATTATCCCGGTTGAAGTCAATGGAGTGACATTATCCTTTTTGCTGGATACCGGAGTAAGTAAGCCTATAATTTTTAACTTTTTAAATGTTTCCGATACCTTACAAATTAAGGACACCGAAACCATATACTTAAGAGGGTTAGGAGAGGGAGAGTCTGTTGAAGCTTTAAAATCAAAAAACAATACGTTTAAAATAGGAGATGCTATTAAGCTAAATCAAGATCTATATGCTGTATTTAATACTAATTTAAATTTAGCGCCAAGATTAGGGATACCCGTACACGGAATTATCGGTTTTGATTTATTTAAAGATTTGATTGTAGAAATTAATTATTCTACAAAAACTATAAAGCTAACAGAACCTGAAGTGTTTAGTTATAAACCTTGTAAATCATGCGAAAGGTTTTCATTGGAATTTCATAAAAAAAAGCCTTATGTATATGCTTTGGTTGGGGTAAATGAAAAAGATGTCCCTGTAAAATTATTAATTGATTCAGGAGGTAGTGATGCTATATGGCTATTTGAAAATGAAGATAAAGGGCTTAAACCCAGTGATAAGTTTTTTTATGATTTTCTTGGTCATGGGCTCAATGGAAGTGTATATGGAAAGCGTTCCAGAGTTGAAACGTTTTCATTAAAAAGTTTTGTGCTTAAAAATGCAAATGTTTCTTATCCCGATACGAAATCAGTATTTTTTGCAAAGATTATTAAGGATAGAAACGGAAGTTTAGCCGGTAATATATTAAAGCGGTTTGATGTAATTTTTGATTATCAAAGGAAACTATTGACCTTAAAGAAGAATAAATATTTTAGAGAAGCGTTTAGTTATAATAGGAGTGGTATAGAACTAGCTCATCAGGGAACCAGAGTTGTTAGAGAAGTAGATAAAAGCGCAGTGGGAAAGAATGGGTTAATGAACAGAAATGAAACCCAGAACAATTTTAGGATAGACAGAACTATTAAGTATAAACTGGTGTTAAAACCGGCTTATGTTATTGTTGAGTTACGTGAAGGTTCTCCGGCAGAAAAGGCAGGCCTGCTTAAGGGAGATATTATTTTAAGCATAAACGGACTAGGAACGCATCAATATAGTTTACAGCAGGTTATCCATAAATTTTATGATGACGTCAATAAAAGAATAAAATTAAAGGTGGAACGAGATGGGAAAATTTTAACTTTTAGCTTTAATTTAGAACGATTACTTTAAGGAACATTAATATAAAATGAAAAGCCTAAACTATATAGTTTAGGCTTTTCATTTTATATTGTAAACAACTTTTTATTGTTGCATTACGGTTTTAGTTTTTTTTTCAAGTATGTTTATTTTACTAGGGTCTATAACTTCACCTTTAATTTTTAAAGCTACAGTTGGGGTGTCTGCATTAGAAATTACAGTAATGGTCTTTCTAATAGGGGTAACTCTATTAGTATCATATTTCACTTCAATTTCTCCTGTTTTGCCTGGTAAAATTGGCTCTTTTGGTTTTTTAGGAATAGTACATCCACAACTTGAAGATACTTTAGAGATAATAAGGGGCTCATTACCGGTATTTGTGAATTCAAAAATCCTTACACCGTTTGAACCTTTTTCAACAGTCCCATAATCAATGGTTTCAGTTTTAAATTTAATTTTAGCCTGCGCATTTACAGAATAACTGATCAATCCGATAAATAAAAATGTAATTAATTGTTTCATGGTTTATTTTTTAGAGTTCTAATTATTAATATTTTTTCATAATTAGCAAGGGCAATTCATATAAATTTGATATAAATACAAATCAAACATACTTACTTTTCCTATAATCTGCAAAAATTATAGACATAATGCATGTTTGTTAACATATTTTACGGTTTCAAAAGTACATATAGCTTTTCATTCTATCTGTTTAAAAATTGTTAAAGTACAACGCTATTTGGTTTTATCAATTGCATTATAGTTTCACAGAAAAAGAAATATAAGTACTTTTGCACATCTATTATTCAAAAACTATTCCAAAGTATGGAAATTCCATCAAAATATGATGCAGGGCAGGTAGAAAGCAAGTGGTACAATTACTGGATGAAACATAATTATTTTCATTCGGAGCCAGATGAAAGAGAACCTTATACTATAGTAATTCCTCCGCCAAATGTAACAGGGGTCTTACATATGGGGCATATGCTTAATAATACTATTCAAGATGTATTAATCCGTCGAGCGCGTTTGATGGGGAAAAATGCTTGTTGGGTGCCGGGAACAGACCATGCATCTATTGCCACTGAAGCCAAGGTGGTTGCTAAATTGAAAGAACAGGGTATTGATAAGAATGATTTGTCCCGTGATGAGTTTTTAAAGCATGCCTGGGACTGGACACATGAATATGGAGGTGTTATTCTTGAACAACTCAAGAAGCTAGGGTGCTCTTGCGATTGGGAAAGAACAAAGTTCACTATGGATGATGACATGAGTGAAGCGGTAATTAAAGTTTTTGTTGATCTATATGAAAAAGGCTTAATATACCGAGGGTACCGTATGGTAAACTGGGATCCTGAAGCTAAAACAACCCTATCTGATGAAGAAGTTGAATATGTTGATAAACAAGGCAAATTATATCATATCAATTACCAGGTAGAAGGTTCTGATGAGGTACTAACTATTGCGACTACCAGGCCTGAAACTATTTTGGGTGATACGGCCATTTGTATTAATCCCAATGACGAACGTCACACACATTTAAAAGGGAAAAAAGCTATTGTTCCCATTTGCAATAGAGTTATACCAATAATTGAAGACGAATATGTTGATGTGGAGTTTGGTACAGGTTGCTTAAAAGTCACTCCAGCTCATGATGAAAATGATAAAGTTTTAGGAGATAAGCACCAATTAGAGGTTGTTGATATTTTTAATGAAGATGCCACATTGAACAGTTACGGACTTCATTTTGAAGGACAGGATCGCTTTGTGGTTAGAAAAGCCATTGTCAAAGAACTTGAAGGTTTAGGGCTAATAGAGAAGATTGAAGACTATAACAACCGTGTTGGTATTTCAGAACGTACAAAGGCTATCATAGAACCAAGATTGTCAGATCAGTGGTTTTTAAAGATGGAAGAACTTGTGAAACCTGCAATTAAAGCGGTTTTAGAAGATGAAGATATTAAACTGTTTCCTAAAAAGTTTGAGAATACTTATAGGCATTGGATGGAAAACATTAGGGACTGGAATATTTCACGTCAGTTAATGTGGGGACAACAAATTCCGGCTTATTACTATGGTGATGGAAAAGAAGATTTTGTTGTTGCAGAACATATTGAGGAGGCACTGGAAAAGGCAAAGCAGAAAACCGGAAATTCTCAGCTGACTGTTAACGATTTAAATCAGGATAAAGATGCATTGGATACCTGGTTTTCATCATGGTTATGGCCCATGAGTGTGTTTGATGGGATTAGAAACCCTGAAAATGAAGAGATAAGGTACTATTATCCAACGAATGACCTGGTAACCGGACCAGATATTTTATTCTTTTGGGTAGCCCGTATGATTATTGCCGGGTATGAATATAAAGGTGAAAAGCCTTTCAATAATGTATATCTAACCGGATTGGTTAGGGATAAGCAGCGTCGTAAAATGTCTAAACAGTTGGGCAATTCTCCTGACGCCTTAAAACTCATTGAAACTTATGGAGCTGGTGGTGTACGTGTTGGGTTACTGTTGAGTTCTGCTGCAGGAAACGATTTAATGTTTGATGAAACTCTTTGCCAACAAGGGAAAGGTTTTGGGACTAAAATTTGGAACGCTTACCGTTTAGTTCATGGATGGGAAGTTAGTAAAAATATACAGCAACCTAAGTCAAATAAAATTGCTATAGATTGGTATGAAGCTAAATTTCAAAAAGCTTTAGTTGAAATAGAAGATCATTTTAGTAAGTATAGATTAAGTGATGCATTAATGGTTATCTATAAGCTTATTTTTGATGATTTTTGTGGATGGTTTTTAGAAATGATTAAACCAGCTTATAAACAGCCAATAGACGCTAAAACATTAAAAAGTGTTGTTGCTATTTTTGAAGACAATTTAAAAATAGTACACCCATTTATGCCGTTTTTAACGGAGGAACTATGGCAGTTTATAGCAAAGAGAACTCCTGAAGAAGCGTTAATTATAGCTAAATGGCCGGAATCTAAACCGGTTAATGAAACTTTAATTAATGAGTTTGATTTTGCTGCGGAGGTTATTTCAGGAATTAGAAACATCAGGAAGCAAAAAAATATAGCCTTTAAAGATGCTATTGGCTTTTCGGTAATCAATAATGAAAATACTGGTGAAACTTTTGATGAGGTGATCACTAAATTAGGGAACTTAGAAGCTATAACCTATACTTCGGAAGCTGTTGATGGCGCATTGACCTTTAGAGTGAAATCTAATGAGTATTTTATTCCTATGGCTGGCGCTATTGATGTAGAGGCCGAAGTTAAAAAGTTAACCGAAGAATTAAACTATACCGAAGGCTTTTTAAAGTCTGTGCAAAAGAAACTTTCAAATGAGCGTTTTGTAAATAATGCACCGGAACAGGTTGTGGCCAGCGAAAAGAAAAAAGAAGCTGATGCCTTAGCTAAAATTGAAACCCTAAAAGCTAGTTTAGCTAGTTTGGGATAAACCAACCCTAGGGGGCAATGTAGGCTGTTAGGCTGTGTTTTCTAATGCTTTTTGAGGTAGGAGCTTATTAATAGAATTTGATAACTAGTATTTTTTAGTAACAATCTCAAGATAATTTTAAGGGGTAGATTTAATTGAAAACTGAAAGACATCTGGTCTTGAGTAATGACCAACTACATCAAACATACGTTTAGCTTTTATAATATCTTGCAGGTCAATCTCGGCATATAAAATACCTTCTTGTGCTTCTAAGGGCCCAGTCATAATTTGCCCTTTTGGACCTATGATACAGCTATTACCTACATTTATCCATTCTCTTCCTTCCGGATATAGATTTTTAAATTGAAACTCTTCAGGAATATCATCCAATCTTAAAGCCATACAGGTGCTAATCACAAAGAACCCTCCTTCTCTGGCAATATGCTGCATGGACTGAAGCCAGTTAGCGCTTTTATCCCATGTTGGGGAGGCTAAAATTTGTGTGCCACTTTCATAGATGGCGTTTCGAGCCAATGGCATTAAATTTTCCCAGCAAATAAGCCCGGCTATTTTTCCAATTGCAGTTTCATATGACCTAAGAGAGGAACCATCTCCCTGAGCCCAGATTAAGCGTTCTCCTCCTGTTGGTATTAATTTTCTGTGCTTTCCCAATATAGTGCCTATATCACTAATAAACAGAAGGCTGTTATATAAACTTGTATTGCTAGTCTCGGTATTGCGCTCATGTATTCCAATTACCACATTAATACCTGCTTTTTTTGCGGCTTTGCAAAGTTTATTGGTCATGTCATCAGGAATGGAGATAGCGTTTTCAACAAGTTTTAAATAAAGTTCATTCAAATCGGCTCCCTTACTATTAGGAATAAGCCATACCCAGTCCGGGTACCCGGAAATGAAAGCTTCGGGAAAAACAATTAATTTCGCACCCTTTTTTCCGGCTTCCTGTATTGCTTCACATGCTTTAGCAACCGTTTGTTCTTTGTTCAGGAATATAGGAGAAAGTTGGGCTGCCGCAATTTTGAACTTAGTATTCATCTTATACCGTGATATTCTATTAACCTATGGAGAATCAAAAGTTTATAGCTGAATCATACTAAATTACTTGATTTTTTTCACAAAATCAAATTTAGTTATACAGCTATTACCAAATAGGTAATCAATATAGATTGTATAAAATGCCTGACCACTAAACCAATACCAACCTCTCTTTTAATATTGTGAAAAATCCCAAACTTTGATATTCCTTTTACCTCGAGAACCTGGAGTTAATTGTTGATCTTTTTGCGGGTGTAGCTTTTTTTATCGGTTTAGCTGCGGGTCGGGCAGCGGGTTTGTTTGTCGGTTTTGTAGCCGGTCGTGTAGTTGGTCTGGTTGCGGGCCTGTTAGCCGGTTTACCAGAAGATGGCCTTGTAACCGGTTTAACCGATGGCTTTGTTGCCGGTCTTTTAGTAGGTACAGAAACCTTATTATTTTTTGTTTGGGGAGTGGTGCCTTTCTTTTGTGTCTGAGGTTTCCAATCTTTTTGAACAGGTCTGCCCGTTGATTTAGTGGCTTTATTAGCCGGTTGTTTTGTATTGGAAACTTTGGCTTTATAATCATTACGTCTTGCTCTGTTTTGTATTTGTACAGAGGATTTACTTCTTCTAACGGTAGTACGACGGTAGGTGTTTCTCACATTAATGCGCACACGAACATTGGTGCGGTATGTTCTTATCGGGTAAGGTCTCCAGGGGCGGTAATACGGCGGATAATAGCCCCAGTAAAATGGCGACCTCCATGGTCTGTAACGCGGCCCCCAAAACCAAACAAAAATTACGGGACGTCTAACATAAACAGGTTCTACAATATAGCTTGGACCATACATACTTACATCTCCTACTACTTGTACCTTGGTTTCACCGGTGTTATCTTTTTCAACATCAATAACAGCAACATCCTGATATTGATCTTTGGCAATAACCGCTTGTATAGTAACTACATGCGTGCCATTATTGGAATTTTCAATAACCCTTAAATAATCAACTTCCCCGTCGTTATTTAAATCTAAATTTGAGATTTGTGTATTGGGATCGTTTAACCTTTTTTCAAAATCTTCCAAATCCTCCGATTCTCCAAAGATCGACGCTACAGCTTCCAGATCTAAATTTTCACTGATGCTGCTATCCATGGCTTCAACGGTTGTAATATCCTGAGCGTTTAAATGGGTATGCCCTATTAAACACAGTAGTACTAAAAGAGCGTGTTTTATGTTCATGTTGATTTCTTTTATATATCCTGTTACTTATAGATAAATCTTCAATTCAAAAACTATTCCAAATCTTGTAAGCTTCATATAGAATTGAATAACTTGAATCATTGCTATTATAAAGATACTTTTTTATTAAAACAAATAAGCAGCCTGCTTATTTAGTTTATAAATTCTACTAAACCAAACATGTTGGGTTGATGCGCATCCTTTGAAATATCATAAATAGGGAAGATGGTAGATGTAACCCGCCTCCCAATTTCAAGATCATTGCGCTCTTGTCTTAAAGCTAAAAATGCCCATTTAGTTCCTTTCTTAAGAGGGTATAATTCTGTTGATCCCCTAAAAGCTTCTATAGGAATGGCTAATTCCATGGTCCAGCCCTGATCAATATCAGAATTATCATTGATGGTCCCGTTGGTGATAACTTTTACCTGATAATCAGGATTAAATGCTTTAACAACGGTATTGTTCCCTTTGTGAAAATTATTGATAAATACAACATCATTTTTAGCTTCATAAAGGTTTATTTCAAAGCAGAAATGCATACTAGCACTATTAGGTACCGGGATAACAAAAAATTCAGCGCAATCATCAAGAAAAGGCATGCCGTCTCTGTTTTTTTCTGACGAAGTTAAGTACTTGTCCTCACTTTCGTAAAACAAATACAATGTTTCATCATCCCATAACATTCTAAATGTAGTGTTTTGCTTGTCCGTAGGCTTTATAGTTTTATAATGAAAATCTAAGGTACGAGCTTCTGTTTTTTCCCATACCCTCTCACTCATTTTTCCGTCAATTATAATCTTTTTTTTGGTTTTTTTAGCCTTATAAACCGGTCGGTCTTCTAAAGATAATTTATAGTCTTGTGCCCAATTTAACTGCATATACAGACATGTTAAAACAATAATTAAAGGCTTTAATTGATTAATGTTCATTAGGCTTAATGCTAAATATTAGAATTTATATGGTTATACTAATTATTTTCTATACAGAAAATAATTGTTTACCAAATCAATATATGATTGTTTTGCTTCTTCTTCCGAAAGACCTTTTGCCTGAAATAAAGCATTAGTTTTAAAGGCATTAATTATGGGTTTTTTGCTTCGGGGCTTACCATAATCATTTGTAGCTTTTTTGTAGTAGGCATAAAGCTTTAAAAGCGTGTCTGCTGGAAATGGGTCGGTGTAGGCGTTTACTCTGTCAACGGCCCGTTGAAACTCCATATCTAACTTACTTTTAACCATTATTTTGCTTCTGCAATAATACTTTCTCCGCCTTTGACTTTTTGATTTAACTGCACCTTAATGTTAGTGTCTAAAGGTAAAAATAAATCAACTCTTGATCCAAATTTAATGAATCCGGATTCGCCTCCCTGAACGGCTTTATCATTAAGTTTGGCATAGTTTACAATGCGTTTGGCTAATGCACCTGCAATTTGCCTGTGTAGAACTTTTCCATAAGTATCGTTTTCAACAACTACAGTAGTACGTTCGTTTTCTTCACTGGCTTTAGGGTGCCACGCCACTAAATATTTACCGGGGTGATATTTGCTGAAAATAACATGCCCTCCAATAGGATAACGCGTAACATGTACATTTATTGGAGACATAAAAACACTTACCTGCAAGCGTTTTTCTTTAAAGTATTCTTTTTCAAAAATTTCTTCAATAACCACAACCTTACCATCTACCGGAGCTATGACTTGTTTGTCATTTAAAACGGTATGTCGTTTTGGATTTCTGAAGAATTGAAGGATCAAAATTAAAAAGACCAAAAGCAAGATCAGAATGATTGTCCTTAACCAGTTGATGTCTATAAAACTATCAACCAATAAAAAACACCCAACAACAAAAACGAATGTTATAAATATAATTTTATGGCCTTCTTTATGAAACATAATGTAAAATTCTTAAAAATAAATATATAAAAGGTGCAGCAAAAATAATACTATCTAGCCTATCAAGTAACCCACCATGACCAGGCATAATTACACCACTATCTTTAACTTTTGCCTGACGTTTAAATTTTGATTCTATTAAATCACCTAAGGTGCCAAATACGCTAATAATTATACTTAAAATTAACCAGCTAGTAAAGTTCAATGTTTCTGTAAAGGTAGCAATAAAATAACTTGCTACACATGAAAAGAATAAGCCTCCAAGAAACCCTTCAACAGTTTTTTTAGGAGAAATGATTTCAAACAATTTTTGTTTCCCGAAATTTTTACCTACTAAATAAGCGAAAGAATCATTGACCCAAACTAAAATAAAAGCACCCAATAAAATATTGGGGTTATACGCTTCATAAAAGTTTGTTATTAGAACAAGAAATACAAAAGCACTGGACAAATAAAAAGTTGTTAATAAGAAACGTTTGGTGCTAAAAAGCGGAATAGATTTTATAGAAAACAAATCTTTAATTAAAAATAGTTCCACAAAAATGGAAATTACCATAAGAATTTGGGTAGCTTCATTTAAACCAGCACTAGTGTTTAAAACGGCTTGCCAATACCCGAAAACAGCATAAAGTATAACAAAGATAACATATGGGATAAGGCTTTTGAGCTGGATGAGTTTGTTAAATTCGGCCATACAAATTAGTCCAAATACAAAAAATAATAAAATGAGGGCTTGCTCATAGTATAAGCAACTAACCAGTAATGCTACATAAAGTAATCCTGAAAATGACCGAACTAAGGTTTCTTTCATTCTATAAGTCTTCTAATAGTAGTAAATATAGATTCTTTGCACTGCTACCATAGCTTAAGAAGTCTTTTTCGTCTCCTGATTTAAAGTGCTTAATGGTGGTAATATTTGTGGGTATTTTTTGTTTGTTTTTAGATTTTATTCCGCGTAATCCTTCACCAATATTTTCTACAATTTGACTGGTAGTAGCAAATACTATAAAGTTAAAGGGTAGTTCGGGTAATTTTTTTTCAAATATTTGTTTTGATGAGATAAGCAAAGAACCATCATTGGCAATCAGGTTTTCACAAGTAGTTAGAAAAAATGTAGACTCGCTTAACTTTTTAGTAGGATTTAAATTTGAGCCTTTAAATTGATCTTCCAAGTTTGTATCTAGTATTAAAACAGGTTTTTCACGCCACTCATTTTCCTCAATAATGTGTCCTAAGTTTGTGAAGATTTCATTTAAATTTTCACAATACAAGAACTTCCCGCCATTTGCTTTAAAGTTTATTGTAAACCTTTCATCTATAGGCAGTTTTATTTCAGGCATATATTTGCCTCTGTCATCAGATTTTAGTTCCTCTTCTGTTTTTTTAGATTTGGAACCAAAAATTTTTCTAAAAAGACTCATTTAGTTTATTGCTATTAACTGAATTCATAGAGCTTCACCAAATATAAAAAATCTTAAACTAACCAATATGGCTAATTTAAGATTTTTACTATAACCTTAACAAATATATAATTTTCAGCTTACTCTTCTTCGTTTTCGGCTTCTTTTTTAGAACTTTCAGCGTCTTCTTTTTCAAAAGTGCGTTTCCCAAAAATCTTCTCAAGGTTATCCTTGAAAATAACTTCTTTTTCTAAAAGTACTTCAGCAAGTTCAGTGAGCTTGTCTTTGTTTTCTTCCAGTAATTTAATAGCTCGTTGATATTGCTCTTCAATAATACTAGATATTTCTTTATCTATAAGCTCAGCAGTTTCTTCGCTATATGGTTTAGTAAAACCATATTCACTTTGTCCTGACGAATCATAATACGTTAAATTTCCAATTTTATCACTCAAACCGTAAATGGTAACCATAGCACGAGCCTGTTTTGTGACTTTTTCTAAATCGCTTAGTGCACCTGTTGATATTTTGTCGAAAATCACCTTTTCAGCAGCACGTCCGCCAAGAGCAGCACACATTTCATCCAGCATTTGCTCAGGTCTTACAATCAGTCGTTCTTCCGGAAGGTACCAGGCCGCACCAAGAGAACGTCCTCGAGGTACAATAGTTACCTTAACAAGAGGAGCTGCATGTTCTAACATCCAACTTACTGTGGCATGACCTGCTTCATGATATGCCACCGCTTTTTTCTCACTAGGAGTAATGATTTTATTTTTCTTTTCAAGGCCTCCAATAATTCTGTCTACGGCATCAAGGAAATCTTGTTTATCAACCGCCTTTTTACCGTTTCTTGCAGCAATTAATGCCGCTTCATTACAAACATTTGCAATATCTGCACCCGAGAACCCTGGAGTTTGTTTTGACAAAAAGTCCAAATCAAGATTCTCTGCTTTTTTAAGAGGTCGCAGATGTACTTCAAAAATTTCTTTACGCTCCCTAACATCAGGTAGGTCAACAAAAATTTGCCTATCAAAACGTCCGGCACGCATTAATGCTTTATCTAAAATATCAGCTCTGTTAGTGGCAGCCAGTACTATTACATTGGTATTAGTACCAAAACCGTCCATCTCTGTTAAAAGCTGATTTAGGGTATTTTCACGTTCATCGTTACTCCCCGACATGGCATTTTTACCTCTTGCGCGACCAATAGCATCTATTTCGTCAATAAAAATGATGGAGGGCGATTTTTCTTTAGCTTGTTTGAACAAATCCCTAACACGTGAAGCACCAACTCCAACAAACATCTCAACAAAATCTGAGCCCGATAACGAAAAGAAAGGAACTTTAGCCTCTCCGGCAACAGCTTTAGCTAGTAAGGTTTTTCCTGTACCCGGAGGACCTACAAGTAAAGCGCCTTTAGGAATTTTTCCTCCCAGAGTTGTATATTTTTCAGGGAACTTAAGAAAATCAACAATTTCCTGAACCTCCTCTTTAGCACCTTCTAAACCAGCAACATCTTTAAAACTGGTTTTAACTTCGGTGTTTTGATCAAAAAGCTTTGCTTTAGATTTTCCAATATTGAAAATTTGCCCACCTGCACCACCACCTGCACCACCGGACATACGTCTCATGATAAATATCCAAACACCAATTAATAAAATAAAAGGCAATATGCCCATTAACAGGTTGCCCCAATCATTGGTTTCAGTGTCAAATGTAACCACAGGTTTATCTGCCAGATCTCTAGTGGTTTCGTTTAACTTGTTTTCAAAATTTTGTAAATCCCCAAATTCGAATCTATAGTTAGGTAATTTAGTTGCCGAAGGGATAAAAGTTTGAGGTTTTGAATTTTTATGCACCTCTTTACTTTCAGCATCCTTTGTTAAGTATACTTTGGCAACCCGTGTGTTTTTTACAATATCTACACGCTCTACATCACCGTCTTCCAGATATCTGAAAAAGTCTGACGGTGTAGTCAAATTACCATCTTGATAACCTCCACTACTAAACAACTGGAAGCCCAAAAATATGGCTATTAGGGTACCGTAGACCCAATATGGACTAAATTTAGGTTTTTTATCTTTTATATTTTTCTTGTCGTTTGCCATTTGATTTTTTTAGTAACTGGTTTCTATTAGGGTTGTTTTTGCATCTCCCCAAAGACTTTCTATATCATAAAATGCTCTTACATGCTTTTGAAATACATGAACAACTACATTGACATAATCAATTAATACCCATTCTGCATTGTCTACACCTTCAGTGTGCCAAGGGTTATCTTTAAGCTCTTTGCTTACCTTTTTTTGAATGGAATTGACTATAGCGTTTACCTGCGTATTTGAAGTTCCTTCGCAAATAATAAAGTAATCACAAACCGTATTTTCAATTTCTCTTAAATCCAGAATATTAATTTCCTGCCCTTTTACATCTTCAATCCCACTTATTATAACCGATATTAATTGGTCTGCGCTAATTTTTTCTTTCGCCATTAAGTATATTTAATTTGTGCAAAGTTATTATTTTTTTAGTTCTTTATACTTTAAAATAATCATAAGATTTTATAGTCCTATAATGACTTCAATATGAATATAATCAAACTTGATGCCACTGATTCCACAAATAGCTACTTGAAAGAACGTTACATTAATGAACCTATTAACGATTTTACTGCTGTTATGGCAAAACAGCAAACACATGGAAGAGGACAAATGGGAACCGTATGGGAATCACAATCCTCTAAAAATCTTACGTTTAGTGTGTTTAAAGATGTAAAAGAATATAAGCTTGAGTACCCCTTTTATATTAGCATGGTTACCGCTTTAGCCATAAAAAAAGTCTTAGGTTTTTTTTTGATACCACAACTAAAAATAAAGTGGCCTAACGACATTTTGTCAGCAAATAAGAAAATTTGTGGTATTTTGATTGAAAATGTCATAAAACAAAACTATGTAACGGCATCAATCATTGGCATAGGGTTGAATGTCAATCAATCTGAATTCAATAATTTGCCTAGGGCTTCTTCTTTAAAGATGTTATCAGGAAAAGTCTATGATTTGGATGAAATAGCATTGCAAATTTTGAATACATTAAAAGATTATTTTGCCGTTTTAGAAGCAGGGCATTTTGAAATTTTGAAAACCGAATATGAATCTCTTTTGTTTAGAAAAAATAAACCCTCAACATTTAAAAATGCTGAGGGCTTAATGTTTTCAGGTTTTATAAAAGGCGTTTCCAATTCCGGAAATCTTCAGATTTTACTGGAAGATAATATTATACAAGAATTTGATCTAAAGGAAATTACGCTTTTATATTAGATTGCCTTAGGAATATTTGTAGCCAGAGTTTCAATAAATTTGCTGATAGGCCCCTTAATCATCATAGCCATCATAGGGTTGAATTCACCAGAAAAATTTAATTGAACATCACTTGAAGTGTCATCTATTTTATTAATAGTACCAACAAGTGAAAAATCAATTTTCCCACCGGCTGCTCCAAGAGTTATTTTATTTGGTGGGGAAACCGCTTTCTTTTCTAAAATGATTTCGGGCATTCCTTTAAGTGCAAATAGAAATTTATTGTCATTTAAAACTTCAAATTTGCTGATATTTTCGGGCATTAAAGATTCAAAATTCTTAACGTCGGCTAAAAAGTTAAATATATCTTCGGGTGATTTGTTTACTCTAATTTTTTGAGATTCTAAATTCATAATACTGTTAAACGTTATCTGTTAAAGATTCTTTTATATCAATTAGCGTTCCATTTATCTGGATTAGAATTCCATTCTGATAAAGTATCTAATTCCTTGTCAGAAATATAATTAGTTTCTAAAGCCTGCTCCAATAAATTAGTATAATTACTTAAAGTGTGTAAGCGAATATTTTCCTTTTTGAAATTCTCAGCAGCTATATCAAAACCGTAGGTAAAAATAGCAACCATACCTTTTACATTTATATTGGCTTCTTTTAAAGCTTTAACAGCATTTAAACTACTTTTTCCTGTGCTAATTAAATCTTCAACAACAACAACATTTTGACCGCTTTCAACAAAACCTTCAATTTGGTTTTTTCTACCATGTCCCTTAGCATCAGGCCTAACGTATATAAACGGTAGTCCTAAATATTCGGCAACAAGCATGCCTATACCAATGGCACCAGTTGCCACCCCGGCAATAACATCTGGTTTTCCATATTGCCTTTCAATATGTTTACCCATAGTTTCACGAATGTAGTTTCTAATAGGGGGAAAGGATAAAATAATACGGTTGTCGCAGTATATTGGCGATTTCCAACCAGAAGCCCATGTAAACGGGGCTTTTGGGCTAAGCTTTATAGCATTTACTTGCAATAAAACCTCAGCAGTTTTCTTGGCAGTTTCTTTGTTAAAAATCATGTCGACAAAATTACGGATAAATTTAATTTTAAATTAAGGTTGATATGTCTTAATAAAAATATTTTTCAACAATATACACCATGTGAGTAAAAATGATATTTTTACCATATTGAATTTGTTAATCACAAATAACTATGTATAAAGTTTTTGTTGGTGATAAACCAATAATTTTAACAACAGTTGTCGAACAGGAAACTAACTTTAAAAATTATTTACTCAACACTGTAAATATGACTAAGGTTATTAGACAGCTAAATTCAACTTCTTTAAAAGAGATTAGACTCATTCATAAAAATAAAGATAAGCTTTTAAAAAAGTTTTTGAAGAAATTACCCAATGTTATCGCGGGGGGAGGAAAGGTTTATAATGAACGTGGAGAAGTACTGTTTATTTATAGAAATGATAAATGGGATTTACCAAAAGGAAAAGCTGAACGATATGAAACTATTGAAGAAACAGCTGTTAGGGAAGTTACAGAAGAAACCGGAGTTAATGGATTACAAATTAAAAAGCCTTTAAATACTACGTATCATATATTTAAACGTAATGGACGTTATAAAATAAAGATTACCTATTGGTTTGAAATGAAAACCAATTTTGCAGGTGATTTATTTGCACAGGAAGAAGAGGGTATAACAAAGGTTGCCTGGTTAAACGGTAAACAGGCGAATAAAGCTCTTGAAAATTCTTATGCGAATATTAGGCTATTAGTATAATGAGCATAAGGCCTTGTCCTTGATCTGTAATTGAAAACTACTTGTGTAATACGTTAACTTAATATGAGTTTAATTTTGCTCTTTTAACAGAAAATACTAAAGTTATGCTTCATGTTTCAAAAATAAATCTTAAAATACTTACTTAATCTTCTTAAAGTCAGAAAAAATAACTAACTTAGTAATAGTCAGAAAAATAGATTGCTATTGAATAGTTTTTAGAAGAAGCTGTTTATAATTTTTTTTATTAACCTCTCGAACAAAAGTGTTTTTATGAAAAGTTATAGACTTTCGTTTGGAACTATTGAATTGCTAAATAATAATTTAGCAGAGATTATAGTAGATGAAGGTATTATTTTAGATGAGGTTATGGTTGATGAATATCATGATTTTTTGCTTAATAACCTTGAAGCTCCGTTTTCTTTACTCGTAAATAAAAAAAATCCTTACTCTTATACTTTTGAGGCGCAAAAAATTATTGCGCATTTAGATGAAATACAATCCATGGCTGTGTTGGTGAACTCTATTGGAGGTGTTATGTCTACTGAAACTTTGATGAATATTAATGGAAATATTCATCAAAACATTAAAATATTCAATGAAAGAGAAGAAGCGATAAACTGGTTAGCAGACCATAACATCTAATACATTTCAAACGTTTTAGGTTTCTGAAAACGCAAATTCTAATACTTCTATTTGCCTGCCAATATATTAACCGTAAATTTGCACCTTCAAAAAAACTACCATGACTGAATTTATTAGAAAACGTGCAACCAATGTAAAAAATGATGTTTTAAGTGGAATAACTGTGGCTTTAGCGTTAGTTCCAGAGGCTGTGGCGTTTGCTTTTGTAGCCGGTGTAGACCCTTTAGTTGGTTTATATGCTGCTTTTATGATTGGTTTAATAACTTCAATTTTTGGTGGTCGCCCCGGAATGATTAGTGGGGCAACCGGAGCACTGGCTGTTGTTATGGTTAGTTTGGTTGCTGAAGGCAATGCTATGGGAGCAGAAGGAGAACAACTGGGACTTTACTATTTATTTGCTACGGTTATATTAATGGGAGTTATTCAAATGTTGGCCGGAGTTTTTAAGCTTGGGAAGTTTGTCAGATTAATTCCGCACCCAGTAATGATGGGCTTTGTAAATGGTTTGGCTATTGTAATATTTTTGTCGCAATTAGGGATGTTTAAAGATGCTAATGGTGATTGGTTTTCAGGGGGCTCACTTTACATTATGTTAGGGTTAGTGGCTTTAACTATGGGGATTATGTTTGGGTTACCAAAATTAAACAAGAAATTACCGGAAGCCCTAATTGCTATTTTAGTAGTTTCAGCTATTGTAATATTTGGAAAATTAGATGTAGCAACAGTTGGAAGCTTTATTCGTGATGGTGGTGGTGAAGGTTTAAAAGGTGGGTTACCACAATTTCAAACAGATATTTTTAGTAAAGTACCTTTTAATTGGCAAACTATAAAATTTATAGGTCCTTACGCTTTGATTTTAGCTGCTATAGGATTGATTGAATCATTAATGACCTTAAATTTGGTAGATGAATTGACAGAAACCAGAGGGAATGCCAATAGAGAGTGTATGGCACAAGGAGGAGCTAATATTGTTACAGGGTTCTTTGGAGGCATGGGAGGCTGTGCTATGATTGGACAATCCTTAATTAATATAAAATCAGGTGGACGAACCAGGTTATCAGGAATAGTAGCAGCGGTGTTATTATTGGTATTTATACTTTTTGCTTCCGGATTGATTGAACAGGTGCCAATTGCTGCTTTGGTGGGAGTCATGTTTATGGTAGTTATTGGCACATTTGCATGGAGTAGTTTTAGAATTTTAAATAAAATTCCTTTAAGTGATGTTATAGTGCTAGTGGCAGTATCTTCCTTAACTGTAATTTTTGATTTGGCAGTTGCTGTTATAGCAGGTGTTATAATCAGTGCATTAGTATTTTCCTGGGAAAATGCAAAACGCATCAGAGCCAGAAAACGAATGCGAGAAGACGGAACGAAGGTTTATGAGATTTGGGGGCCTCTGTTTTTTGGATCAATTATTGCCTTTAATGAAAAGTTTGATGTGAAGAATGACCCGGATAAAATTGAAGTAGATTTTGTGGAATCCAGAGTGAGTGACCACTCTGCAATTGAAGCTATTTATAATTTGGTAAATAAATACGAAGCAGTGGGTAAGCAAATTAAATTGAAGCATTTAAGTGAAGATTGTAAAGTACTTTTATATAAATCAAATCCTAAATTCAGAGAGGTTATAGTTGAAGATATTGATGATCCGCGCTATCATTTAGCTGAAAACCCTGAAGCTTTTACTAAAGGGTTGTCTGAGTATAAGTTTTAACTTGAAAAGTATTATAGAAATGACATGAAATTGGGGTTAGAAAGATTAATTTTTTAATAAAGTCACAATTAAAATTATATAGTCATTTTATAACAAGGCTCAAAAGAAAAATATAATCTTTTGAGCCTTGTTTTTTTACTCTGTTTAAACTAGCCTGTTTCGTAACTATTAAAACTTACCATTGTTATGAGCCATAACTTCAGGGATTTCATTGATAATATCCCAATGTTCAACGATCTTATCATTTTCTATACGGAATAAATCATAAAAAGCATGTGGTTTTTTATGCCATTCACCTTCACTCATGGTAAGTACAAAATTGCCCTCTCCCAAAATATTATGTAGTGTGTTGTAGATAAACATGTCGTTCTGCGATACTAGGTAGTCAATGGCCTTACCCAAGCCATCTAAACCATCTTCTACGGCAATGTTATGCTGATGGTATTGTTCTGTACTAATATATTCGGTTATTTTATTAGGGTTTTTACCCATTAGAATGTCATTAACAAAGTTCCGTACCAGTTCTTTATTAGTTTCTGTTTTTTCTTTATCAACGATTTCAGTAGATCCGTCAAATTGAGAGCGCCCGCTGGCTGTTTTTTTAGCAATTGGACTTAGATTGTCCCAGTGCTCGGCTACCTTATTGTTTTCTATTCTGTAAACGTCAAAAGCTACCATTTCTTTTGCACCAAATGCTTCAGCATTAGAATAAGTGTTATGCATAACAATAAAATCCCCATCCTGTAAAACCCGATGTGTTTTACTCGTTGTTTTGGCCTGCTTTAAGGTTGGTAAAAACCCAATAACGGTTTCTCTTCCGGTTGGGACATGAGGGTTATGCTGAATGTAGTTTTCGATAAAATGAATTTTAATGCCTTCGGCGTTATAATCTTTAAAAAAAGCGTCCTGAGCATTTTTAGCAATTGACTTTAGATTTTTTTGTTCCATGTTTTCTTTTGTTTTTGATACTGTATTTGTCTTTTTTGATGTATTACATGAGCTTATTAATAGAGCTATACTAATCGATAAGTAGGTTAGGGGTGAGCTTAACTTCTTCATTGTTACAGTTTATTATAATTATGAAACAAAATTATGCACAGCTAGGAGTATAGTGGCTATACAATAATGTCTTTAGACTGTAAAAATGGGAAACTAAGAGTTACTGATGTGACAATCTAAAGCCCTCAGGTGTTTGCTGTGTGTACTTTTTAAAGAATTTAAAGAGGTTGCTGGAATCTTCAAAACCTGAGCTAAAAGCTATTTCTTTAATAGAAAGGTTAGTATTGACAAGTAAGCGTTTAATTTGTGTAATAACTATTTCATTGATGAAATTTTTTGCAGATTTATGTACTATATGGTTGGTAATATTGTTGAGTGTTTTGGTACTTACACCTAATTGTTTACCATAATCTGCCACCTTTTTAGTCTGAAAGCATTGATGTTCTACTAATTGTTGAAACTGTATAAACTCCCGCAAATATTTTTTATCGCTTAAAACCTGATGATTCTTTGATTTGATCCTAAGCATTTTCCTAAAAAGGATATGTAACAAGCTACGAATTATACTCATTGAATGATCATCCTTAAAACTTAAATATTCCTGGGCTATAGCTTCTATAAGTCCAGAAAATTCTAAAAACTCGTTATTATTTAACTGTACTTTTGGAGAGGTAATAAGCTCGTTGAAAAGTTGTAAGCTTTTTAAAACTTCGGATCTTTCAAAAAACTGTATCAAAAAATCATCTGTAAATAGAAGTAAATAACCTGTTCCATCAGTTTTAAAGAATTTATGGATTTGATCTTTTCTGATACTTAAAACTGTGCCTTTGCAGTATGTGTAATCTGTGAAATCAATAGTATGTTGGCCGTGCCCATTTGTGAAAAATAACAACATGTAAAAATTAATTCTTTGAAAATCATATAGGGAGTGACTTATGTCTTTACGAGAGAACAAATCCTTTAAGTTGATAAAGTCAAATTCACTGTTTTTTCGTTTGTTATTGAATTCTATTTGTTGAATCTTTTCTTCCACAAGATTTTCAATGAGTGAATATTGTTACAGTTGGAAACTTACTATATACACCCAAATATAATGTATTAATTGAACAAGTTTCATACAAGCCTTATAGAGAGAGGCATTAAAACAAAAAGCACCCTGATGTTGACCAGAGTGCTTTTTAAAAAATTTAGTTAGAGATATTACAATTTAAAAATACGATCCAGGGAGATCCATTTTTCGCCATCTTTAGCCCAGGGCAGTTCTTGTTGATAGTTCCACATTAAATTTTCCCATTCTTGAACCTTAGGATTGTTAGCATCCATTTCAGCTTTTTTTACCGGATCAAAACTGTCATCAACCTCCATAATCATAAACATTCTATTTCCTACGAGGTAAATTTCCATGTCAACAATTCCGGCATCTTTTATGCTTTTGGTAATCTCTGGCCATGCATTTCCAGCAGCATGGTGTGCTTTATATTCTTCTATTAGTTTCGGGTTATCTTTTAAATCACAAGAATAACAGTATCTTTTAATTTTGTTCATGGCTTTATTTTGAAAAATTATTTTTAAATACTCTTACTCCATAATAAGCAATAATTACAAAGCATAATGCAGGTAAAATGAATGAAAAATTAACCTCAGGAACCCCTAAAATAGTTATATCAGTATAACCTTTACCTCCTAAATCTAATATTAAACCTTGAAAAGTAGGCATTAATGCACCACCTACAATAGCCATAACAAGAAATGCTGCTCCAAACTTGGCATCTTCACCTTGACCTTCAAGAGCAATACCGTAAATAGTGGGAAACATAATGGACATAAAGAAAGAAATTCCAATTAAAGCATATAACCCAATCATTCCCGGTACAAAAATGGTTATAGCAGTACAAATTAATGCTCCTATAGAAAAGTAAAACAATAATTTACCACTATTAATATATTTTAATAGGGCTGTTCCTACCCATCTTCCTAAAAGAAAAATTACCAGAGCACTAATGCCATACGTTACTGCAGGTTGATTATCTATACCTATAGATTCAGCATATTGGTATAAGTATGTCCAACACATAATTTGGGCACCAACATAAAAGGCCTGAGCTATTACACCCCATACAAACTTTCCGGTTTTGAAAAGCCTGCTTATAGAGTTTCCAATATTGACTTTGGTTTCCTGGTCTTTATTCTGAGGCATTTTCATTATGGCTATTACAACAAAAAAAACTATTACTGCAAGTCCTAAAATAACATAGGGATTACGAATAACCTGTAAATCGGATGTTCTTATTAAGGCTTTTGCTGATTCACTAAGTGTATCATAAACAGGAGTTCCATCAGCATTTAAGTCGTCAGATTGTAAAGATCCCAGTATGAATTTTTGAGCAATAATTAAGCCTCCCAAAGCTCCAATAGGGTTAAAAGCTTGTGCTAAATTTAATCTTTGAGTGGCTGTGCTTTCTGCTCCCATTGATAAAATGTAAGGGTTTGCAGTAGTTTCTAAAAAAGCCAGTCCAAATGTTAAAATATATAATGCTGCCAGAAAAAAACCGAATGCTTCAAAAGCTGCTGCTGGATAAAATAATAAAGCGCCTATGGCATAAAGCGCTAAACCTAATAAGATGCCTTTTTTATAAGAATATTTATTTACAAAAATAGCAGCAGGTAAAGCCATTGTAAAATAGCCGCCATAAAAAGCCATTTGTACCAATGATGCTTGAAAATTATCTAGTTCTAAAACCTTTTTAAAAGCGGATACCATAGGGTTTGTGATATCGTTGGCAAAACCCCAAAGCGCAAATAAAGATGTAATTAAAATAAAGGGGATAAGTGCAGATTTAGCTACTACAGGAATTTTTTCATTAGACATAATAAGATATTTAGTTTAGTTAGTGTTTAAATTTTAAACAGGACAGAAAATGCAAAAGTTAAGACTCAAACATTATTTTAAATGAAGTGACACAAGTTTATTCAGTTAAGAGCGATCTATCCAAATGAACATAGCCGCCATCTACTATTATAAATTGCCCGGTAGTATGTGATGATTTTTCTGAAATTGTAAACAAACATGTGTCTGCTATCTCAGTAGGTGTGGTCATCCTGTTTTCCAAAGGGATTTTCTTAACTATGGATTTTAATTTTTCTTCGCCATTTTCTAAGGTTTTAATCCAGGTATCATATGCCGGAGTCCAGCTTTCTGCAATGATTATAGCATTAGAACGGATTCCTTCTTTAATCAAATCCACAGCCCATTCTCTGGTTAAACCAAGTACACCGCCTTTTGCTGCTGCGTAACCCGATGTTCCTCCCTGGCCTGTAAGTGCTACTTTAGAGCCAATATTCAAGATGTTACCTTTTGTTTTTCTGAGCATTGGTAAGCAATACTTGGTCATAGCAAAAAAGCTAACCACATTTAATTTTAATGAATACATAAAATCATCCATTGAAGCTTCAAATCCAGCTCCGTCATTTACGCCTACGTTATTGATTAAGGCATCAATTCTACCATATTTTTCTTCAATTACTTTTGCAGCTGTTTCAATTTGCTTGTAATCTGATAAATCAGTTTGGACGAAAATAGTATCAATACCTTTGCTTTGTAATTCTTCAGCATACTCAAAACCTCTGGCATTTCTATCTACAATTACAGGTATAGCACCTTCATTAGCTAAGGACTGTACAATGGTTTCTCCTATACTTCCTTTAATTCCGGCAGCGCCTGTTACAACAACAACTTTGTCTTTTAATCCTAAATCCATATTTATAAGTTATAAAATTTCATAGCGTTAAGTCCCATAACATTGGTTTGCTCTGTTTCACTTAAATCAGCTATAAAATCAGTAATTAATTGTTTTACTTTTTGGTAGTTTCCGGCAACTAAACACACTGGCCAATCCGAACCAAACATTATTCTATCTGTTCCAAAAGCGTCAAATACCAAATTCATATATGGGGTTATTTGATCTGGAGTCCAGGTGTTAAAATCGGCTTCTGTTATCATTCCTGATACTTTACAATATACATTCTCCTGTTTGGCTACCTCTTTCATTAATACTGCCCATCCATCATAAAACCCATCCTTGATATACGGTTTTGCAATATGATCAATTACAAAACGCATATTTGGAAAGCGTTTAACAAACTCTAAAGTAGCTCCTAATTGATGCGGGAATATTAAAATATCATAAGTGTAATCATTCTTTTCCAGGGTTTTTATACCATGTAAAAAATTTGGTCTTAGCAAAAAATTATGATCCGCTTCCCCCTGAACGACGTGCCTAAAACCTTTTAAGACCTTGTTGTTAGCATATAACTCTAAATCCTTTTCCAGGTTATCACCTCTTAAATCTACCCAACCTACAACGCCTTTTATAAAATCATTTTCTTCTGAAAGCTTAATAAGGAAATTTGTTTCTTCTAAAGTTTGATCTGCTTGTACTGCTACACAACCAACAATACCATTCTCATCATAAACCTGCTTTAAATCTATAGGTGAAAAATCTCTTCTAATGACAGACATTGAATCGTCAATCCATTCATGCTTTTTGGATTCATAATTCCAAAAATGTTGATGCGAATCTATTACCATGTTCCTACTTTTTTAAAACTCTGTAATGCTGTTTGCATTCCACTATTAACTATATTTTCCAAGTTTTTAGTAACCTCCTCTAGAAGACCGTTGTATTGCGTTAAATCCTGCCCCCAGAAATTTGTGTTTTGTAATGTAGCTTTGGCAACAGTTGCAATATCTCCAATGGCCCATTGCTCCCTGAAAAAGTCTAAAGCTGATTGATCATCTTTCAAAGGAATAGCTTCTCCGTTTCTCTCTCCTTTATAAAAAGCAATTAAAGCAGCTAATGAGAATAATAAGCATTGAGGTAACTTATCTGTTCTCTTGATATATTCTAAAACCGAAGGTAATACCCTTGTTTTATATTTAGATGTTGAATTTAATGAAATGCTAATTAAAGCATGCTCTAAATAAGGGTTTCTAAAACGATCTAAAACGTCATTGGCAAATTGATTTAATTCAGTTTCAGGCAGGTCTAAAGTTGGACAAATCTCTTCAAAAATGACATCTTTTAAAAAGCCTCCAACAACTTCATCTTCCAGAGATTCACGTACTTTATCAATGCCATATAAATAACCCACAGGAACCAGTGAGGTATGTGCTCCGTTAAGAATTCTAACCTTACGTGTTCTGTAAGGTTCCATATTATTTGTAAAAACAATATTTAATCCGCATGCTTCCGCTGGAATTTCTTCTTTGATAGCTTCTGGGCCTTCAATAACCCATAAATGAAACTGCTCCCCTTCAACCACTAAATTATCTTTATAGCCTAATTCCTGCGTTATAATATCCATTTTGTCTCTTGGGTATCCCGGAACAATTCGATCTACCAGCGTATTACAGAAAATCGTGTCATCATTAACCCACTCAATAAAATCGTCTCCTAGATTCCAATCTGAGGCGTATTGTAAAACGATGCGTTTTAAATTATCACCGTTTCGGTCTATTAACTCACATGGAATAATTATTAAGCCCTTGTCTGATGCGCCTCCAAAAGTTTGAAATCTTTTAAATAAAAGCGCGGTAAGCTTTCCGGGAAAGCTACTTTGTGGGGCATCATCTAGCTTATCATTTTGATTGTAAGCTATTCCCGCTTCGGTAGTATTTGAAATCACAAAACGCAGATCAGGGTTTTCGGCATTGGCCAGATAATCTGTATAGTTTTCATATGGGTTAATACCACGTTGTATACAATCAATTATTTCATGTTCACTAATAGCCTGTCCATTTTTTATGCCATTTAAGTATAGGGTATATAAACCATCCTGATCATTTAGCATTTTTATCAATCCCTGATCAATAGGCTGAACAGCAACAACGCCTCCATCAAAGTCAGCTTGTTTATTCATTTCATGGATCATCCAATTAGCAAAGGCTCTTAAAAAATTACCTTCACCAAATTGTAAAATTCTTTCAGTGTACGTCTTAGTGTTTACTGTATTTCTGTTTAATGTGTTCATTGTTTGTTTTTATAATGAAACGCCTCTTTTCCAGGGAATAAAGTCGTTATTTCCGTGAAGTACAGCTTTTGAAGCTACTTCACCACTTGCTACTTTTATTATATGATCTAAAATCTTTTCGCCCATAGACTCTATAGTGTCTTCTCCTGTAATAACAGTTCCTGCATTAATGTCAATAATATCATTCATACGTTGGTACAAACTTGTATTGCTTGACATTTTTAAAACAGGGGCTACAGGGTTACCGGTGGGAGTGCCTAAACCGGTTGTAAATACAACCACATTACAGCCGGAACCCACTAAACCTGTAGTAGATTCTACATCATTTCCGGGCGTACAAAGTAAATTCAGACCTGGTTTTGTGACCTGTTCGGTATAATCTAAAACCTGAACAACCGGAGAAGTTCCGCCTTTTTTTGCAGCTCCTGCAGATTTCATGGCATCAGTAATTAAACCGTCTTTAATATTTCCGGGAGAAGGATTGTTTTCAAAACCGGAACCGACAGCAACTGCTGCTGCTGAATATGCTCTCATTAAGTTTGAGAATTTCTTAGAGTCTTCGGCAGTTTCACATCTATTGATCAATTCCTGCTCAACGCCATTAAGTTCAGGGAATTCTGATAGTACCGGGCTTCCGCCTAATGCAACCAGTAAATCTGAAGCATAGCCTAAAGCCGGGTTGGCAGAAATACCGGAAAACCCGTCAGAGCCTCCACACTCCAAACCAAGGACCAATTTATTTAATGGAGCCGGTTGGCGTACTATGTTATTGGCTTCTGTTAAACCAATGAAAGTATGTTTTACTGCCTCTTCAATCAGGTGTCTTTCGCTGGCACTTTGCTGTTGTTCCAGGTAATGGACGGGTTTATCACAATTAGGGTCAATAGCGTCAATAGCGCTTTGAAGCATTTCAATTTGGGCATTTTGACAGCCTAAGCTAAAAACCGTTGCTCCCGCAACATTTGGGTTAGTAATATAACCGGCGAGGAGCTTACATAGTACCTCTGAATCCTGACGAATACCTCCGCAACCACCATCATGCTTTAAAAACTTAATTCCATCAACATTTGGGAATATTCGGTTTTTAGACATTTCCTCTTTTGTAGTTATTATAGGCGTATTAAAAATATCTTCGGCACTTGCACCGGATTTATATTGACGAATCAGTGCATCGGTATCAACCGCAAAGTCTTTTTTGGTTTCGTAGCCTAATTTCTCAGACAGAGCGCCTTCTAAAACATCAAGATTTCTATTTTCACAAAAGGTTAAAGGAATGACCAGCCAATAATTTGCGGTACCTACCTTACCGTCTTTTCTATGATAGCCATTAAATGTACGTCCCTTAAAATTTGAAGCATCGGGTGCAGTCCACGTAAATTTTTCTTCAGAATCTTGAAATTCAGCGGAAGCGTGCTTAACGTTGTTAATAGTAATTGCACAGCCCTCTTGAATAGGCTTAAGTGCTTTTCCAATTAATACACCATACATGAATATGTCATCTCCTACCGCAAAATCGTTAAGTGCATATTTATGTTTCTGTTTAATATGTTCTTTTAAAGTAACTTCTTTACCTGCTACTGTAGTTACGGTACCCTTATCTAGAGGAGTTATAGCAACAATGATGTTGTCTCTCGGGTCAATTTGAACGTAATTTTTTGACATTTTCTTTTTTAATTAAAACTTACGGTTGCTTTTATGACACCTGTTTCCGGTTTTAGCCAACTGTCAAAATGATCAATCATTTCTGTAAATGGAACCTGGTGGGTTATAAAAGATTCTGTTGGGAATTGATTCAAAACACTTATAACGTGCTCAAAATCTTCAGTAGTAGCATTTCTGCTACACATTAAAGTCATTTCTTTAGCATGTACTTTAGGATGAGTATAGGTTAGGCCTCCTTTTGATAAACCTACCAAAATAAAACGTCCGCCGTGAGACATATAATCCGGGCAGGCCTCCAAAGCAAACTTGTTTCCCGAAGCATCAAATACGGCTGTGCAAAGATCGCCATTTGTGATTTCAGAAACGTCATTTACTACATGTTCTCCGGCCTTGACTATATAGTCTACTCCAATTTTTTCTTTGGCATAAGCTAAACGTTGCTCGTTCATATCTATAGCAATAACCTTTGCTCCGGCAATTTGAGCCAGTTTCATAATGCCAATGCCAATGGGACCACAACCTACTACAGCAACGGTTTCCCTTTCCTGTATACCTGCTCTTCTAATGGCATGTGCTCCAATGGCTAATGGTTCTACAATGGCCATTTCATTGTTAGATAAGTGGTTGGCCGGCAACAAAATATTTGCCGGTACTGTGATTTGTTGCTGCATACCTCCGTCACCATGAACACCAAGTACCGTAATATTTGTACAGCAATTAGTCTTTCCGTTTCTACAGGCAATGCATGAACCGCAACTTACATAGGGCATGACCACTACTTTATCTCCAGCTTTAATACCTCTGTCATTTTCTCCAATTTCTAAGACTTCTGATGCCAGCTCATGTCCTAAAATCCTAGGATAAGAAAAAAAAGCCTGATTTCCGGCATAGGCGTGTAAGTCCGTACCACAAATTCCAACGCTGTTTATTTGTAATAAAGCTTCACCTTCTTTGGGTTTTGGAGCTTCTTTCTCTTTCAGTTTAAACTCTCCCGGTTTTTCACAAACAATATATTTCATGTTTTATTTTTAATAGTGCAAACGTTTGCACAAATATTTTGATTTTTAACTTTATAATATTTAATTGGTTTTATTTAAATATATAATTTTGCGTTTTGGTAAAAAGATATTAATTTAGGCAAACGATTGCACAAACTTATAAAATTTTTTGATATTAAAAAAAAAACCACCATAAAAGATATTGCTAAGGCTCTGAATCTAACCTCTTCAACGGTATCCAGAGCGTTAAATGATAACCCAAGAATAAGCAATAAGACTAAAGAGGCCGTAAGGTTAGCAGCCAAAGAGTTGAATTATGAACCAAACTATCTGGCCAGTGCCTTAAGAAAGGGAAAGAGCAACTTGGTTGGATTGATTATTCCGAGAGCAAACAGTAATTTTTTCTCATCTATTGTTAAATCTGTTGGTGATAGATTGAGTTTAGATGGCTATAATATAATCATAACTCAATCCAATGAATCCTATGAACGGGAATGTGAAAATATAGAGTCTTTACTGTATACTCAGGTGGATGGTATAATAGCCTCTTTAGCTAATGATACTGTTCAGCTTGATCACTATGAGAAAATTAAATCTAAAGGCATACCACTTATTATTTTTGATAGGGGGGAAGACGCTCTTGGGGTTGACTATATAGGTATTGATGATTACTTAAGTAGTTTTAAGGTGGTTGAACATCTATATGACCAAGGTTGTAGAAGAATTGCACACATTGGCGGGTATAGGCATACCAGAATTTATCAAAACAGAATTGAAGGGTATATTGACGCATTAAAAAAATACAACCTTCCTGTTGAAGATGACCTGATTATTGAAAGCACCCTTAAAAGAGAAGATGGAAGAAAGGCTATGGAAGATTTTTTAAAGTTGGGCCATAGACCGGATGCAGTGTATGCAGCTGGTGATTTTGCAACTCTGGGAGCGTTGCAAGTGCTTCAGGAACATAAAATTAGTGTTCCGGATGAGGTTGCTTTAGTCGGTTTTAGTAATGAGCCATTTACCTCTTTAATAACACCTTCTATTTCCAGTATTGAACAGCATAGTGAAGCCATGGGAAGAATTGCTGCAGAAACTTTTTTAGATA
Organism: Alterotamlana spongicola; assembly: GCF_035818475.1. NCBI lineage: Bacteria > Pseudomonadati > Bacteroidota > Flavobacteriia > Flavobacteriales > Flavobacteriaceae > Alterotamlana > Alterotamlana spongicola. The sequence continues at coordinate 46,016 of NZ_JAYMGV010000001.1, read as the reverse complement.
GGATAAATCATCCGGAAAAACCTGTTAAACTTAATAAAATTGTACTGGATACTGAGTTAATAATCAGGCAGTCTTCAAATAGAAATAAATAAGTATAGCCTGTTTAAAATATTACTTATTTAGATTGGATGAGTCTCTAATAATTAATTCGGCATCCAAAATTATCTTATTTAAAGTTTGTTTGACCACTTTTGTCTTTGAATGTGCTAAAAAAGTTTTAGCGGCTTCTTTACCAATTTGAGTACTGTGTTGCTCTACACTTGTAATTGATGGGGTAAGCATTGCAGTAAAAGGTTCATTTCCAAAGCCAACCAAAGCTATATCTTCAGGGATTTTTATATTTTGTTCGGTTAATATCTGAAGTGCTCCTAATGCAGCATAGTCACCTGCCACATACACCGCATCCGGTCTGTTCTTTAGTTTTAGTAATTGAGACATTTTTGCTCTGCCATCTTCAGTAGTTAAACTGCTTTCTACCAGTAGTTCATCATCTAAAGGTAAGTGATGTGCTTTTAGGGCATCAATGTATCCTCTGATTCTATTGTTGAAAATTCGAGTATGTCTGTAACCCCCTATATGGGCTATACGTTTGCACCCTTGATTGACCAAATGTTTAACAATCATATGGCTACTATCGTAGTCGTTAATCCCAATATAATCGACATTTAAATCGTTTTCACCACGGTCAAATAAAATTAAGGGAATACCCTTGGATTTAATCTTTTCATAGAATTTTAAATCGATAGTTTCATTGGCCATAGAAGCAATAATACCATCTACCTGTGTAAATAATAGGGTGTCAATATTATCACATTCTTTTTTATAAGACTCATTGGATTGAGTTATAATTATGTTGTAGCCTTCCTTATTCAATACTTCCTCAATATTTTGAATTACGGAGGAAAAAAAGTTACTATTTGTCCGTGGTACAATAACACCCACCAGGTTACTTTTCCCTTTTCTAAGAGCACTGGCAAGGTGATTTGGCTGATAGTTTAAGTTTTTAGCAACCTGCCTTACCGCTTTTTTAGTTTTTTCACTAATTCGAGAATCATCGTGAAGTGCTTTAGAAACAGCTGCCGGAGAGATATTTAACACGTTAGCAATATCTTTTATGGTGGTTTTCTTTTTGATATTCAATTTTTTTATATATTTGCTTAAACGTTTAAGCAAATATAATGCAATAGTTTGTGTAATCAAAACCTTATATATAACTAAAAGGTTTTGATTTATTTTTAAAATTTTGCTTAAACGTTTAAGCAATACTGAAAATATATTAATAAGACCATTAAAAATGAGTAAAGTAGTAACATTTGGAGAAATCATGTTAAGATTAGCTCCTCAAGGATTTTTAAGATTCTCACAGGCCAATAACTTTGATGTTATTTATGGTGGAGGTGAATCAAATGTAGCAGTTTCATTGGCAAATTATGGAGTTGATGTAGATTTTGTAACACGTTTACCAAAGAATGATATTGGCGAATGTGCTATGATGGAAATGCGTAAGAGAGGTGTTGGTGTAGATAAAATAGTTTATGGGGGAGACCGTTTAGGGATTTATTTCCTGGAAACCGGTGCTGTATCCAGAGGAAGTAAAGTTGTTTATGACAGAGCACATTCGGCAATGTCTGAAATTGAATCAGGAATGATTGATTGGGATGCCATTTTTGATGGAGTAGAGTGGTTTCATTGGACAGGTATTACACCAGCAATATCCCAAGGTGCTGCAGATGTATGTCTGGAAGCTGTAAAAGCTGCCAGCACAAAAGGAATCACCATTTCTACTGATTTGAATTACCGTGCAAAACTTTGGAAATATTGTGATGAATCTCATAGAGAGGCAGTAATGACTGAGTTAACTTCATATTGTGATATTGTTTTAGGAAATGAAGAAGATGCCGAAATGCATTTTGGAATTAAGCCCGAAGGTATTACAGTTCAAACCCAAGGGCATGATGTTAAAGCCGAAGCTTTCTTATCTGTTTGTCAACAAATGATGGAAAAATTCCCTAGGGCTAAGAAAGTGATAACTACTTTAAGAGGTTCTATCTCAGCGTCTCATAATACATGGGCAGGTGTTTTATATGATGGTAAAAAGATGTACGAAACACGCCAATACCAAATTACTGATATTGTTGATAGAGTAGGTGGAGGAGATTCATTTATGGGAGGATTGATTTACGGACTATTGAAATATCCTGAAGATGACCAAAATGCTCTTGATTTTGCTGTAGCGGCATCTTGTTTAAAGCATACTATAAAAGGTGACGCTAATTTAGTTACTGTTGCAGAAGTTGAAAAATTAATGGGAGGTGATGCTTCCGGGCGAGTTGCTAGATAATATAAGTGTATCATTGTTGATCTGTTGAATCGTTTAAAAGATTTGATAGGTCAGCAATTACATGAATCAACAATTAAACATTTAGAAAAATGGCACAATTTACAAGATTAGAAGTGGCACAAACTATGAAAGATACTGGAATGATTCCTTTGTTTTTTAATAGTGATATAGAATTGAGTAAGAACGTTTTAAAAGCCTGTTATGATGGCGGGGCGCGTTTAATGGAGTTTACCGCTCGAGGTGATTTTGCCCATGAGGTTTTTGGAGCGTTAACAAAATATGCCATTGCAGAATTACCGGGTATGATTATGGGAGTAGGATCTGTTACTGATGGAGCAGCAGCTTCATTATATATGGCTTTGGGAGCCAATTTTGTTGTAACACCGGTACTTAGGGAGGATATAGCAATAGCGTGTAATCGTAAAAAAGTGCTTTGGTCTCCCGGCTGTGGAACCTTAACTGAGATTGCAAGAGCAGAAGAGTTAGGCTGTGAAATAGTGAAATTATTTCCAGGAGATATATATGGTCCTCAATTTGTAAAGGGGGTTAAAGGGCCTCAACCTTGGACTAGTATTATGCCTACTGGAGGCGTTGCCCCAACAAAGGAAAACTTAAAGGGGTGGTTTGATGCAGGCGTTACTTGTGTTGGAATGGGGTCTAAATTAATATCAAAAGAAATTATTGCAAATAAAGATTATACTAAACTAGAGCAGGACGTAAGAACTGCACTGGATATTGTAAAATCAGTCAGGCAATGATCATATTTAGTTAGTCATGTTAAAGAGCTTCGTAATTGGAGCTCTTTTTTATATTTAGAACCGCTCTAAAATGTGGTTTTTATATGTTTATGTATCGGAATGTTTTGAGTAACTTTTTTTTACTCCCTTTAAATTTGTTACATTTGGCGTCACATAAAAAAATTATAATTAAAATGAAAATAATGAAACTTTCAAGTCTAGTAGCAATGGTTTTACTAGTAGTGTCTTGTAATAATAAGAATGGAGTAACAAATAAACCAATAAAAACAGAATTAGACTCTGTGAGTTATGCAATTGGTATGGATGTAGCTAGAAACGTTAAAGCTAGCTTTGATGATTTTGATAACGATTTATTTATTCAGGGTTTTGTTAATGTATTAGATTCAACAGATATTTTATTAGAGCAGGCAGATGCACAAAAAGTAGTTCAGGCGTATTTCCAAAAGAAGCAACAAGAAGAAGTGGCTAAGCGTCAGGAAGAGGGAGAAAAGAATAAGGAAGAAGGAGAAAAGTTTTTAGCTGAAAACAAATCAAAAGAAGGTGTGCAAACAACCGAAAGTGGTTTACAGTATATTGTTTTAAAAGAAGGAACAGGAGAAAAACCAACTACTGCTTCTAAAGTAAAAGTACATTACCATGGAACTTTACTTGACGGTACTGTATTTGATAGCTCTGTTGATAGAGGTGAGCCAGCTGAGTTTGGTGTAACTCAAGTAATAAAAGGGTGGACTGAAGGACTACAATTGATGAAACAAGGGGCAAAATATAAGTTCTTTATACCTCAAGAATTAGCTTACGGAGCTAATCCCAGACCAGGAGGAGCAATCAAGCCTTACGCAACACTTATCTTTGATGTTGAGTTGTTAGAAATTAAATAATTTATCTAATTAAAGTATTGAAAAAGCAGGAAGTTTTACTTCCTGCTTTTTTGTTTATAATATTTTTATTGTAGAATAAAGGTATTCAAGTTGTAACTTTGCATTCGGTATAAAACAGGAACAAATGACCCATAAAGCAGGTTTTGTAAATATTATTGGAAATCCCAACGTAGGTAAATCAACATTAATGAACGCTTTTATAGGCGAAAAATTATCAATTATTACCTCAAAGGCACAAACAACCCGACACAGAATTCTTGGCATAGTAAATGGCGATGATTTTCAGGTGGTTTTAAGTGATACGCCCGGAATTATAAAACCGACATATGAGCTTCAGGAATCTATGATGGGGTTTGTGAAATCTGCTTTTGAAGATGCCGATGTACTGATCTATATGGTTGAAATTGGTGAAAGCGAGCTAAAAGACGAAGCTTTTTTTAATAAAATAACCAATTCAAAAATACCAGTTTTATTGCTATTAAATAAGATTGATAAATCTGATCAGGAACAATTAGAATCCCAAGTGCAGCTTTGGGCTCAAAAAGTGCCTAATGCAGAAATTTTTCCAGTATCTGCATTAGAAGGTTTTAATGTAAAGGAAGTTTTTAATCGTATTATTGAGCTGCTTCCGGAATCTCCGCCATTTTACCCTAAAGATCAGTTAACAGATAAGCCGGAACGCTTCTTTATTAATGAGACTATTCGCGAAAAGATCTTACTTCATTACAAAAAAGAAATACCTTATGCCGTTGAGGTAGATACCGAAGCATTTTTAGAAGAAGAAGATATTATCAGGGTTCGTTCGGTTATTATGGTTGAACGAGAAACCCAAAAAGGAATTATTATAGGCCATAAGGGTAGCGCGCTAAAACGTGTAGGAGTTGAGGCCAGAAAGGATTTGGAAACCTTCTTTGGAAAACAGATTCATATAGAATTATACGTTAAAGTCAATAAAAATTGGCGGAGTAATCAAAACCAACTGAAACGTTTTGGTTACAATAACTAGCAAATCCTAATAATAGCTTTTTGATTAGATAACATTAACATAAAGTAGAGACTTCATATTTGTGCAAATAAAATAATCAAATATGAAATTTAAAAAACTACTTACCAGTGCAGTTTGTATTGCTGCAATTTATAGCTGTCATGAAGATGGCGAAATCCCTAAAGACCCTGTTGTAAATACAGAGGTGAATTTTCAATACAAGACCTCAATAAAAGTTGGAGGTGAAGGAGCTTCTGAAATTTCAGCATACGATGCTATTTCAAAGAAACTTTTTACTGTTAATGTTGAATCTAATCAGGTTTCAGTTCATAACATTTCAAATTTAGATGCACCTCTAGTAGAATCACCAATAGATTTAGCAGCATTTGGGTCACCAAATAGTGTTGCTGTTTATGATGGAAAACTAGCTATTGCTGTGGAAGCTGACCCTAAACAAAACCCTGGTAAAATTTTGGTTTATGATACTTCAGATCATTTGTTATTAAACCAATATACCGTTGGAGCACTACCGGATATGGTTACTTTTTCAAAAGATGGAACCCTTATCATTTCTGCTAATGAAGGAGAACCAAATGACGATTATACTAATGACCCTTTAGGAACAATTAGTATTATAGATTTATCTGATGATTCTGTAACTACATTAGATTTTACTTCATTCAACGGAGAAGAAGCTAATCTTGAAGCGCAAGGTTTTAGAGTGTTTGGACCTGGGGCAACTCTAGCTCAGGATGTTGAACCAGAATATGTGGCAGTTTCAGATGATTCAAGTACAGCATGGGTGTCATTACAGGAAAATAATGGTATGGCTAAAGTAAATTTGATATCTAAAACCATTGAAGCTATTTACCCTTTTGGTTTTAAAGATTATAGTGTTCCTGGTAATGAAATTGATGCCAGTGATAAAGATGGAGTTACTGCACTTAAAAACTGGCCGGTATTAGGTATTTACCAACCAGATGCCATAACCTCAGTAAATATTGGAGGAACAGATTATATATTTTCTGCTAATGAAGGTGATGCCAGAGATTATGGCGGGTATAGTGAAGAGGTGCGGGTAGACGACTTAACATTAGATGAATCTGCTTACCCGGTTGCGGGCGATTTTTTAAATGAAGTTAATTTAGGCCGATTAAAAACCACCACAACTTTAGGGGATATTGATAACGATAATGACGTAGATCAAATATACAGCTATGGGGCACGTTCATTTAGTGTATGGTCTTCAAATGGAAACTTACTTTATGATAGTGGACATAGCATAGCTACAGAAACATTGGCAGCAACTCCAAGTCGTTTTAACGATGCCGATAAAAGGAGTGATGATAAAGGCGCAGAGCCTGAGGCAGTTGATGTTTTGAATATAGGAAATGAAAGATATATTTTATTTGTTGGTTTAGAAAGAAACGACCAGGTATTAGTATATGATGTCACCAATCCTACAGCCCCTAAGTTTTTAGATATATTATCACACAATGGAGACGAAGCTCCTGAAGGTCTATTGATAATAGAAGCTGAAGATAGCCCTAACGGAAAAGATATATTGGTAGTTTCTAACGAAGATAGTGGTACAGTTAGTTTCTACGAAAATATTCAATAGTAACCCATTGCTATATTGAATTTTGAGTTAGTTAGAAAAGCATCTTATTTTAAGATGCTTTTTTTTCGCCTAATACTTTATACATAAAATCATTTAAAGCGTGCATTTCCTGTTTGCTTGAAGCTTTTCCTATACTACCGGCAAAGTATAATGCTATCCAGATGACTACCATTAAAACCATTAAACTTACCTGTAGCGCAATATTCTGTTCTAAAGACCATTCGCTATAAGCCCATATGCCTAAAATAACAAAAACTGTGATTATCATAAAATGAAGAAAAATAAACATGGTCCATACTGTAGGATTTGGGCCAAATAACCCATGAATGATACTATTATTATCGTCTACTTTGTTGATTTCTAGATGTAACTGAGGTGACCAAAATGTCTGTTTATCTCTTGGAAACTTTATAAAAACATGATCGTCAACTCTGGTAACTATAAAATCAGATTGTGTTGTTTTAGCGTTTCTAAAATCACTCAAAATAGATTGATTATACCTGCCTATTTTAATTTTAAATCGTGGTCTTAAAACAATATCATTTGATAAAGCCATTGAGTTTGGTTTTTTGAATGAGTAAAATACTATTTTTTTTCAGATTGATGAATTTTATTCTTTATCATAAAAAGGATGGGACATTCAGGATATTTCCTATTTTTGCAAAAGTTTTCAGGAAACCTTAAGTGAATCGGTTTTAACCTGTTAGCTTTAATAAAAGTATATGAGCAATATAGTAGCCATTGTAGGAAGACCAAATGTTGGCAAATCAACATTTTTTAATCGTTTAATTCAAAGACGAGAAGCCATTGTTGATGCTGTAAGTGGAGTAACCAGGGATCGTCATTATGGAAAAAGTGATTGGAATGGAAAAGAGTTTTCTCTAATTGATACAGGAGGTTACGTTTTAGGGAGTGATGATATTTTTGAAGCTGAAATAGATAAGCAGGTAGAACTGGCAATAGATGAAGCTGATGCCATTATTTTTATGGTTGATGTAGAGGCAGGAGTTACAGGTATGGATGAAGATGTCGCTAAATTGCTTAGAAGAGTTAATAAACCAGTTTTTTTAGTAGTCAATAAAGTTGATAATGGAAAACGAGCCGAAGATGCGGTTGAATTTTATGCATTAGGTTTAGGGGAGTATTACACTATTGCAAGTATAAATGGTAGTGGTACAGGTGAATTATTAGATGCTTTGGTTGAAGCTTTACCTGAGAAGGAAGACGTTATAGAAGAGGATCTACCACGTTTTGCTGTGGTTGGTCGCCCAAATGCAGGGAAATCATCATTTATAAATGCCTTAATAGGAGAAGACAGGTATATAGTTACAGATATTGCCGGAACTACACGAGATGCCATTGATACCAAGTATAATCGTTTTGGTTTTGAATTTAACTTAGTAGATACTGCTGGAATCAGAAGAAAATCTAAAGTTAAGGAAGATCTGGAATTCTATTCTGTAATGCGGAGTGTAAGAGCTATTGAGCATGCAGATGTTTGCCTTTTGGTTTTAGATGCCAACAGAGGTTTTGATGGACAGGTACAGAATATTTTTTGGTTAGCTGAACGCAATAGAAAAGGAATTGTTGTTTTGGTTAACAAGTGGGATTTGGTAGAGAAAGATCATAAGTCTGTAAAAGCATATGAAAAAGCTATAAGAAAACAAATGGAACCATTTACAGATGTGCCAATTGTATTTATATCAGCTTTAACAAAACAACGTATATTCAAAGCTATTGAAACCGCTGTAGAGGTTTATAAAAATCGTAGTAAGAAGATAAAGACAAGTGAGCTTAATGATGTCCTGCAGCCAATTATTGAAAGCTATCCACCACCGGCATATAAAGGTAAATTTGTTAAAATAAAATACATTATGCAATTGCCCACCCCACAGCCGCAATTTGCTTTTTTCTGTAACCTTCCTCAATATATCAAAGAGCCATATAAGCGATTTTTAGAGAATAAATTGCGTGATAATTTTGGGTTTAATGGTGTGCCAATCAGTGTGTATATGCGAAAAAAGTAGGCCTGTTAGCTTGTTACCAGCCACCTGAAGCTCCTCCGCCTCCAAAACCACCTCCGCCGAAGCCTCCACCAAAGCCGCCTCCGCCACCAAAACCACCACCAGAACTTCCGCCCCAGCCACTTGATGAGCCTCTGCGATAGTTGCCTCTTCCCATATTGCTTAGTATAATGGCTTCCAGTAAATCTCTACTGTCTAATCGGTTTCCTCCTTTTCCACCACCACGTCTATTATTTGAAATAGATATCAGAATAATGATGAATATAAAAATGAGAATAATAATAAACCCAACTGGAGCCCCGTGACTATCTGATTTTCTGGAGCCTTTATATTCACCATTAAGGACTTCAAAAATAGCATCAATCCCTCTGTTTAAACCTCCCGGATAATCATTTTGTTTAAAATATGGAATAATGTCCCGTTCAATAATTCGTTTTGATAAGGCATCTGTTAAAAGGTGTTCAACACCGTAACCGGTATTGATTGCAATTTTTCTATCATTTTTAGCCAATAGAACTAAAATACCGTTGTCCTCTTTTTCCTGGCCAATACCCCAATCTTGTCCCCATTTTGCACCCAGATAGTTTATGTTTTCACCTTCAGTAGAATTGATTATAGCTATTACTATTTGTGTAGAGGTCGTGTCAGAATATTTTATAAGTTTCTGCTCTAAATGATTTTTTTCTGAAGAAGAAAGCAGGTTTATATAGTCATAAACACTAGTTTGAAATTCAGGCTTTTTAGGGATCTCAAATTGTGCAAATGTAAAACTGAATACAAAAAGTGTTATAAATAATGAAGCATAGACATTTTTACAGCCCAATCGATTATGTGTTAAATCTAAAACCTTCATACCAAACTATCCTTTTGAAATTTCGTTGGTAAGTTCATTGGCATCATCATCATCAGTATAAGGAAAATAGTGTTTTAACCGCTCTCCGGATCTTAAAATGCCTTCAACTAACCCTTGTTTAAACTGTCCGTTTTTAAAATGGGATTGCATGATATCTTTGGTGCAATCCCAAAAATCATGTTCTACTACTTTATTAATACCCTGATCTCCATAAATCACAAAGGTTTTGTCATCAATGGCCAGGTATATCAATACGGCATTTTGAAGTTTTGTATTGTCCATTTTCAAAGTGTGAAAAAGCTCTAAAGCCCGATCTGTTGCCTCTCTATTAGAGGTCCTTTCAATATGAACACGTATTTCACCAGAAGTGTTTAATTCTGCTACCCTTATGGCTTCAACAATGTCTTGTTCTTCAGCAGCAGTAAGAAAGTCTTCTATTTTTGACATTTTTAAAATTCTACTTTTGGAGCATTTTCGCTACCAGGTGCACTTTTAAATCGAGCCATTTCCTCAAAACCTAATATACTTGCAAACAATTTTCCTGGGAACTTTTTTATATATATGTCATAAATATTCACAGCATCATTATAGCGATCCCTAGTTACATTAATCCTGTTTTCTGTTCCTTCAAGTTGAGATTGTAATTCTAAAAAGCTTTTGTCAGCTTTTAACTCTGGATAACGTTCAACTGTCAATAGTAATTTTGATAAAGCTCCGCTTAACCCCTGTTGTGCTTGTTGAAATTGAGCTATCTTTTCGGGAGTAAGGTCACCTGCGTTAATAGTCGTTTTTGTTGCTTCAGATCTTGCTTTAATAACGCCTTCTAAGGTTTCTTTTTCGTGTGCAGCGTACCCTTTAACTGTTGATACTAAGTTTGGAATTAAATCTGCACGGCGCTGATAAGAGCTTTCTACCTTAGACCAAGCGGTCTTTGCATCAGCTTCATATTCGACAGCAGTATTGTTAAAATTGTAGCCAAAAATTAGAGCAAAAGCCCCTAAGATTATAATTACAATTATAACTAGTGCCCCACAGCCTAAGCCAGCAATTATCCCTTTTTTCATAATAATAATGTTTTATAAATGTTGTTTTATTTTGATGAGTTGATTTTTAACATTTTCAAGCTTACTAATGATCTCAAAATTACTTAAAGCCTGTTTTTTTTCTTCTTTTAAATGTGTTTTAGCGCCTTCAAGAGTAAACCCGCGTTCTTTTACCAGGTGATAAATGAACTTTAGGTTTTTAATATCTTCAGGGGTAAACTTACGGTTACCTTTGGCATTTTTTTTGGGCTTTAAAACGTCAAACTCTTTTTCCCAAAACCTAATTAACGACGTATTTACGTTGAATGCTTTAGCAACTTCGCCAATACTATAATATCGTTTTTCAGGTAAATCTATATGCATTAATCCAGAGATTGATTTTCTAAAGAAGCATGCTCCAATAGCTTGTTAAATTCTTGAGCCGTTAAACTACCATAATAGAAATTGATGGGGTTTATACGTCTTTTGTCTTTAAAGATTTCGTAATGTAAATGAGGAGCCTGTGAACGCCCTGTACTACCAACAAACCCTATTAAATCACCACGCTTTACCTTTTGGTTTCTTCTCACATTGTATTTATATAAATGAGCATATAAACTAACATAACCGTATCCGTGATCTATTCTTATATGCTTTCCATATCCTGAAGAATTACTGTCAGCACGTGTTACAACACCATCACCGGTAGCATAAACGGGAGAGCCCCTGGGGGCTGTGAAATCCATACCCCAATGCATTTTTCTAACTTTGGTAAAGGGGTCAGATCGCATACCATATCCGGAAGCCATTCGTGTTAAATCTTCATTGCTCACCGGCTGAATGGCGGGAATTGCAGCTAACAATTTTTCCTTTTCTTCTGCCAGTTTTGCAATTTCATCCAATGATTTTGATTGCACTACAATCTGTTTTTGTAGAATATCTAAACGCTTATTACTTTCAATAATTAATTTTGAATTATCAAAACCTTCTAAATTTTTATAGCGATTAATTCCCCCAAAACCTGCTCTTCGTTGTTCATCGGGAATAGGGTTAGCTTCAAAATAAACTCTATAAATAGTATTATCTCTATCTGCTATGTTTGCAAGAACAGCTTCAGCATGTTCCATTTTTTTATTGAGTAATTCAAATTGCAACTGCGCATTTTGTAATTCCCTTTTTAAAGCACGTTCTTTAGGAGATTCTATGTATTGGCTTCCAATAAAAACAAAGATGAATGCAAAGAAAGCAGCGGCTAAAAGAAAGATTGAAATATACTTAAAAGTAGTGCGTTTTTTGCGCTCTATCTTACGGTAAGAAAGCGTATCTGAATCGTAATAATATTTTACCTTACTCATTTCTTAAAATATACTATTTTTGCTGAAAATTAAAGATTTTCATCTCTTTAATTCTGTTAACGAACAAACCTACAAAAAAATTATTATAACGTTTTATAATAATAATTGGAAAGAAGGTATACCCTGTTCTAAATTTACAATAAATTTGTAGCATAAAAATAGAGATTGTTACATAATTACAAGTAAAAAATTAGTAACAAGATTTTAAGAATATTACATGAAATCAAAAGAAGTACGCTCTAAGTTTTTAAGTTTTTTTGAAGAAAAGAAACACAGTATTGTACCATCTGCACCTATGGTTTTAAAAGATGACCCCACCTTAATGTTTGTAAATTCAGGTATGGCACCGTTTAAAGAGTATTTTTTAGGAAATGCAGCACCAAAGCATAATAGAATTTCAGATTCTCAAAAATGCCTTCGTGTATCAGGAAAACACAATGATTTAGAGGAAGTTGGGTATGATACATACCACCATACGTTGTTTGAGATGTTAGGCAACTGGAGTTTTGGAGATTACTTTAAAAAAGAGGCTATTGCCTGGGCTTGGGAATTGTTAACTGAGGTATACGGTATTGATAAAGATATTTTATACGTTACTGTTTTTGAAGGTAGTGATGAAGATGGTATTGGAATGGATACAGAGGCTTATGAGTACTGGAAAGCATTTATTTCAGAAGATCGTATTCTAAAAGGTAATAAAAAGGACAATTTCTGGGAGATGGGAGATCAGGGACCATGTGGCCCTTGTAGTGAAATACATGTGGATATCAGGTCTGCTGAAGAAAAAGCTGAAATTTCCGGTAAAGATCTAGTCAATATGGATCACCCGCAGGTTGTGGAGATTTGGAATTTGGTTTTTATGCAGTATAACCGAAAGGCTAATGGTACTTTAGAACCTCTACCTAATAAGCATATAGATACCGGTATGGGCTTTGAACGTTTGTGCATGGTTTTGCAGGGTGTTCAGTCTAATTATGATACAGATGTCTTTACACCCATTATTAGAGAAATTGAAACCATTACCAATAAGGGTTATGGTAAGGATGAAAAGATAGATATAGCTATTCGTGTGATATCAGATCATGTTAGGGCCGTGGCATTTTCAATTGCTGATGGACAGTTGCCCAGTAATACCGGAGCAGGATATGTGATTAGAAGAATTCTGCGTCGCGCTATCAGATACGGCTTTACCTTTTTAGATAAAACCGAACCATTTATTTATAGACTAGTTGATGTTTTGAGTAAAAGAATGGGAAATGCATTTCCGGAATTAAAAGCTCAAAAGCAACTTATTGAAAATGTTATTAAAGAAGAAGAACAATCTTTTTTAAGGACTCTGGATCAAGGTTTAGTGTTGTTAAATAAAATTGTAGAAGAGGCCAAAGACAATACGGTTTCCGGAGAGAAAGCTTTTGAATTGTATGACACATATGGCTTTCCTATAGATTTAACCGCTCTAATTCTTTCAGAACAGGGATTAAAACTTGATGAGAAAGGGTTTAATCGTGAATTAGATAAACAAAAAACCAGATCACGGGCAGCCAGTGAAATGTCTACTGATGATTGGACTATTTTAACAGAAGATGCTGAAGAAGGGTTTGTTGGATATGATACTTTAGAAGCAGATGTTAAGTTAACCAGATACAGAAAAGTCACTACCAAAAAAGACGGTGATATGTACCAGTTGGTATTTAATACAACACCATTTTACCCTGAAGGAGGGGGGCAAGTTGGAGATAAAGGTTATTTGGAAGATGAACATGGCGATGTGATTTACATTTTGGATACTAAAAAAGAAAACAATGTTATTATCCATTCTACCAAAAACTTACCAAAACATATAAATGAATCATTTAAAGCTGTAGTAGATGCCAAACAACGTCACAGAACGGAGTGTAACCATACGGCAACACATTTGTTACATCAGGCATTAAGAGAGGTTTTAGGAACTCACGTAGAACAAAAAGGAAGTGCTGTACATTCAAAGTATTTACGATTTGATTTTTCACACTTTTCCAAATTGACAGTTGAGGAATTACGGGAAGTAGAAAGTTTTGTGAATAGACGGATTGATGGGAAATTACCGCTTATTGAAAAGCGAAGTATACCAAAGGAAGAAGCTATAGCTGAAGGAGCCATGAGTTTATTTGGAGAAAAGTATGGAGATACTGTGCGTGCTATACGTTTTGGACAATCTATTGAGCTTTGTGGAGGGACTCATGTTAAAAACACTGCCGATATTTGGCATTTTAAGATAGTGTCTGAAGGAGCAGTAGCAGCAGGGATTAGACGTATTGAAGCTATAACAAATGACGCCGTTAAAGACTTTTATTTTGAAAATAACAGGGTGTATTTTGAAATGAGGGATTTGCTTAACAATGCTAAAAATCCGGTAAAAGCACTTCAAGGGTTACAGGATGAAAATTCAACCCTTAAAAAGCAGATTGAAGTTTTGTTAAAAGATAAGGCAAAACATATAAAATCAGAACTAAAGAGCGAATTAACCGATGTTAATGGTGTTCAGTTTTTAGCAAAAAAACTGGATCTGGATGCCGGCGGATTAAAAGATGTGGCGTTTGAACTGGGAAGCCAGTTTGATAATTTATTTTTACTGTTTGCAACCGAGCAAAACGGAAAAGCATTATTATCATGCTATATTTCAAAAGAGCTGGTTGCTGCAAAAGATTTGAATGCGGGCCAGGTAGTTAGAGAGCTAGGTAAATTCATTCAAGGAGGTGGCGGAGGACAACCGTTTTTTGCAACAGCAGGAGGAAAGAACCCGGACGGCATTGACAAGGCTTTGAAAGAAGCTGAGAAATATCTTAAATAGAAGATATTTGGTAAAGGACTGGAATTGAAAATAGGTCTTTGCTGTATTAACTGTGCAATTTCTCAATCTGTTTGAAATACCCGGAGGTCTGAATAGTAGTTTTTTATCATGTCAAAATAAGAAACGATTGAAGTTTCTCATTATATAATAACTCTTAACGTTTAGAGCCGACTCAATTTTTAACAATGAAACTCCAAACACAAATACTTCTGGAAAAACAGTCTGAAAGATTGATAGACTATAAGTCTAACGTACTTTTATTAGGTTCTTGTTTTTCCGAAAATATAGGTGATAAATTAAGTTATTTTAAATTTCAAAGTCTTCAAAATCCTTTCGGGATTTTATTTCACCCCAAAGCTATTGAGACTTTGATTTTTAACGCTGTTTCAGGAAAGAAGTACTCCAAGGCAGATGTTTTTCAGTATAATGAGCAATGGCATTGTTTTGATGCACATTCTAAGTTAAGTAATAGTTCAAAAGAAGCACTTTTGAGTGTATTAAACTTAAATGTTCAATCTACTTATCAGCAATTAAACAAGGCCTCCCATATTATTATTACTCTGGGTACGGCTTGGGTGTATCGGTTTGTCCAATCAGACCATATTGTGGCTAATTGTCATAAGATTCCGCAAAAACAATTTAAGAAGGAGTTATTATCTGTTGAAGAGATTGTGTCATCCTTGTCTAAAACTGTAGAATTAATAAGAAGCATAAAATCAAAAGTACCTATAATTTTTACAGTGTCACCGGTAAGGCATTTAAAAGATGGTTTTGTTGAAAATACACAGAGTAAAGCACATTTAATCACAGGGATACATCAATATTTAAAAAGTGAATCCTTCATAGAGAATAATCAATCAAGCTATTTTCCGTCCTATGAGATTATGATGGATGAACTTCGGGATTACAGGTTTTATGCATCGGATATGATCCACCCAAATCAAACAGCTATAGACTATATTTGGGAAAAGTTTAATACAGTTTGGGTTTCTGAATCAGCGGTGAAAACTATGAATGAGGTTGAAATTATTCAAAAAGGGTTTCAACATAAACCATTCAACCCTAAATCTCAGGCCCATCAAAAGTTTGTTCAGAATTTAGAAAATAAAGCTACTCAACTTCAATCTCAATTTCCGCATATTGTTTTTTAAAATGTATAATTTATCACATTGATCAAATTTTAAGGAAGAGATTTGTAATGGTTTTATAATAGAATGCCTCTGCTGTGAGAAAATATTTATGTATATAATTTGCTTTGATAACCAAGAGTTGCGCTTAACCTTTTTTAGTAACATTTTGTCGAAAAATTGGTAAATCTTAAATGAATAATTGTAGATTTAGAATGCTATTAATCAGTTCATATCAAAAAGCATCTATTGTTATAATCAGTAAAATGAGAACAATGGGTGCTTTTTTTTTCAGTTGATTGGTTTTAATGAGAAGCGTATAATCAGATATAAAGTTTACTTAACCTTGAATTAATATCTTATTGGAAAAGTTACTCTATTTTTGAATTGTTATTTAAATTTCATAAATACATTGGTTAGACTCCTTATGTCGGAGGAAACTGATGTTTTTTTGTTTTATGGTATAAGGTAAAGTGCACTTTAAAAATTATTTCTAAATTAGTGCATGCGAAAAATTTTATTTGGTGTTATAATCACTTTAATTATTCTGTTTTCTTTTAAATATTGTGATGATAAGCAGGATGATAAAATATTACTTCAAGAAAATTCAATGCTTATTCAGGAGCAAATAAAAAATGTAGGGAAACTTGTTGTTACAGAAGGGCATTTTAGCGAAGTTTTCAATTATAAAAATTCCAAAGACATTTTAGGAGATTATATTACATCAGAAAAGCAGGCATTAGTTGTGGTAAATGCTGATGTGACTATAGCTTATGATTTAAATAAAATTGAATTTGATGTTGATGAAGCCAGTAAAATGCTAACTATTTTAAGTATTCCCGAGGAAGAAATCAAAATAAGTCCAGATTTTGAGTACTATGATATTCAGGCAGATTTTTTTAACCCTTTTGAAGCAAAAGATTATAATAATATTAAAGACATCGTTATAGCCTCATTGCATAAAAAAGTTGAAGCATCAAGTTTAAAGTCAAATGCTCAAAATAGATTGATCAGTGAGCTTTCAAAATTTTATATACTTACAAATTCTTTGGGTTGGACTTTACAGTATGATAAAACTTCCATTAACCATATTAATGAATTACATGATTTAAAACTGTAATTTACTATACAAACTTTTCCAACCGCCACCATTTATAACTTCAATGTTGCTAGCTTTTAAAATAGAAGCGGCATTGGCAGAGCGTATACCGCTTGCACAACAGGTAATTATAGGTTTATTGTAATTTTTTATGTCTTGAATTTTAGAAGGAATGATTTGAAGTGGAATGTTCTTGGATTCTGGGATTGCTCCCTGGCTGTATTCATGTTCTGTACGAACATCTATTATTATGGCATGTCTTGCTTTAAATGCCTTAATCCTATCTTTCTTGTTTCCAAAAAGTAAATTAATTATTCCCATAATATTGAGCTTTGTACAAATTACAACAATCTTTATTAAATACCGCGTAACAAGAGTTACCAAAAGGTTTTATATATAAAAATTATGTATATTCACTTTGAAATTTAAATAGAGAAGATGCAGGCATATGTAACATTACATGTTGAGAATGAAATTGGTTATATTGAGTTTTTTCATCCTAATAAAAACGCAATGCCAAGTGATATTTTGTTGAAACTGGAACAAACAATTAAAAGTGCCGGAACAAATAAAAGTATTAAAATAATTGTTTTACAGAGTGGAGGAAATAGAACGTTTTGTGCGGGAGCAAGTTTTAATGAATTAATGGCTATTGAAGATGCGGAAACAGGAAGGCAATTTTTTTCAGGATTTGCCAATGTAATCAATGCTATGAGAAGCTGCCCTAAATTGATTATTGGTAGAGTTCAGGGGAAAGCAGTAGGAGGTGGAGTTGGTTTGGCAGCAGCAACAGATTATTGTTTGGCCACAAAATATGCATCTGTAAAGTTGAGTGAACTGAGTATTGGTATAGGACCATTTGTTATAGAGCCGGCTGTTTCAAGAAAAATGGGTGTTGCTGCTATGTCACAAATGACCATAGATGCAGAAACCTATTACACATCTGAATTTGCAAAAGATAATGGCTTGTATGCTGAAGTTTTTGAAACTCAGGAAGAACTGGACAAAGCTGTTAAAAGCCTAGCAGAAAGACTGGCAGGTTATAACCCTGAAGCTTTAAAGGAAATGAAGACTGTATTTTGGAAGGATACTCAACATTGGGATCAGCTATTGCCACAACGGGCTGAAATAAGCGGAAAACTTGTGTTGAGCACGTTTACCAAAAAAACATTAAAACGGTTTAGGTAAACGTACTCAATTTATGTTAAGCCCGTGGAATAAGCTTAGATGAAAGGTTTTATCAACTAACTATTGTTTGTGAATTAATAATACCCAAACCGTCATCAATGAGTTTTCCAATCTCAGGCCGGTTTTGTTTTATTATTTCTAAATGCTCTAAAATGTTCTTGCAAAGTACTTTTTCATTTGCTCTAGAGGCTAATTCATAAAGTTCTACCGGTAATAACCAATCATTTGGGTGATTATCAATGAGTTTTTCCAAAACCTTGGTTCTTGAAATGGTTTGATTTTTTTCTTCTCTATAGTCTCTAACCTGTTGATACAGTGTTTCAAGTTGAATGGTGTCTTCTGATTTTTTTACCTGTATGGTTTGTGATGAAAGTTTGTGTGTGATCAGGTTAAAACTGTTTAGATCTGCCGGTCCGGAAAAGGCAGAAACAATACTTTTTCCAACAGCCATATCATAAATGCCCCATTCAGGCTTAAAAAGTACAGTCTCATGATGCTTTACAGTACAGTTTTTAAAACTGATCAATATTATTTTTCCCTGTAAGTTTCGTTTTCCGGTAATGATCTCTCCGGATATTTTGACCCCACCTTCAAACTCTAAGGTCACAATTTTTTCTTCATAAATATTATAAGCAGCTAAATCTCTGGGACTCATATCTTCAATAGCTATATTTATACCTTTAAGCTTACCTATAGGAGAGCCAAATCCTTCTGAGTGTGCATGGGTACCGTGACCTACTAACTCCTTTTCTCTATAGGCTAATGCACTTTTACCGGTGGTTTGAATATAAATAGGCGTGCCATCATATGCTGTTACGTTGGTGAAAATACCTGATATTTGTAATCCAGTACTTAATTCAATCGTCCCCAAGGCTTTTGATTCTATTAGCTGGTTTATTCCGGATAATCCACCCTTACGTAATGCCATAGTGTTAGCAAATTCTTCTAAGATCAAACTCAGATGAGCAAAATTTGGAGTGACATAAAGTTGAGGTTGGGGCTTTGTAATATCAAAATCTTTATAAGCCGCATGGATATCATAAGGCAATTTTTTAACAGCATCAGTCATACAATATGCACTTTCACCAATTGATGAGAGTAACCCGGCTCCATATATTTTTGGATTTTCAACAGTGCCAATTAGCCCATATTCAACGGTCCACCAATGTAAGTTTCTTATAAGGGCCATTTCACTGGGCTTACCCATATTACGCTGTAACTCTTCTACTTTTTGTTCTGCGGAAGCAATGGCACCTGCATCGGTTCCGGGAGCTTCTTTAATGATAGATAAATATCTAACAGCTTCATAAAGCTCATAATCTTTTGCTGATGATATGGCCTTGCATCCAATTTCGCCAAAGCGTCTTAAGTATTCTGCATATTCTGGGTTAGCAATTATTGGTGCATGCCCGGCACCTTCATGAATGATATCCGGAGCAGGTGTATATTCTATATGTTCTAATTGCCTGATGTTACTGGCAATCACCAGGACGTTATACGCTTGAAATTCCATAAAGGCGTTAGGAGGAATAAAACCATCAACAGCAACTGCTGCCCAACCTATGTCCTTTAAAATTCTATTCATGCCATACATATTGGGGATAGCATCTACAGAAATTCCGGTTTGCTTAAGGCCATCTATATACGATTTATGGGCTACCTTACTCAAAAAATCAATGTTTTTACGCATGACGTAGCGCCATACTGCTTGATCTATTGCAGAATAGTTTTCATAGTTTTGAGGTTTTATAAACTGCTTTAAATGTTTTGGCAATCTATTTAAAATGGGGTTAGATTCTATAGTGTTGGGCATCATTCAAATGTTCTAAATAGTATCAAGTAAAAATACGAATTATTGATGAATTTTATTGATTTGTTGATAATAATTGATTTTTATGTTGCTAACTACAGGTTTGTTTAAAAATTAAGTAATTATTTCAATATATTTATAGAATAGAAACAAAGTCATAAATGTATACAAGACGTATTTTTCCCATTGGGACTGTTTTAAAATGGACACGCCGTCATATTTTACTTTTTCATCTGTTGGCGGTAATTCCCGTTATATTATTTGATGTCCTTGAACTTAAATGGCTTCATGCGCCGTGGTTACCGTTAGGCGTGCTTGGTACTGCCGTTGCTTTCATTATAGGGTTTAAAAATAATGCATCTTATGACAGGCTTTGGGAAGCAAGGAAGATATGGGGGGGCATTGTAAATTCATCACGCTCATGGACTATCATGGTAAAAGATTTTATTACCAATGATTATACTATGACCGACTTGAATACTACTGAGTTGGGAGAAATAAAGAAAGAACTTGTACATAGGCATGTAGCGTGGTTAACAGCATTACGTTACCAATTGCGGGAAGAAAGGCCCTGGGAGATGCACCTAAAACAGGAAAAATCTAACATGGAATTCAGAGCTAACAAGTATCGCATATGTGAGGAGGAGAGTAAACTGGAAGACGCTATTAAGCCCTACCTGTCTGAAGCTGATTTTAAAGAAATCTTTGCAAAAGGAAATAGAGCCTCTCAATTGTTAGGGTTACAATCCAGAAGGCTTAAACAATTGATGGAACAGGGGTTGATAGAAGATTTTAGGCATATGGAAATGACAAATATGTTAGTGGAATTTTATACGTTACAGGGGCAATGTGAGCGTATTAAAAACTTCCCTTATCCCAGGCAGTTTGCCACACTCAATTATATATTTGTTTGGGTCTTTATTCTTTTTCTTCCTTATGGAATGATGCAGGAGTTTGATGCTTTTGGTAATAAGATTTTTTTAATGTTGGATCAGCATTTGTATCAAACCTCAATGATTCACCAGGGCCAGGAGTTTATGGCAAAACATTTTGTTTGGTTTACAGTACCATTCAGTGCTTTGATTTCATGGGTGTTTCACACCATGGAAATTATAGGAGAAAATACAGAAAATCCATTTGAAGGTGGACCTAATGATGTGCCTATCACAGATTTAAGCAGAAGTATTGAAATTGATATCAGACAATTAATTGATGATACCGATATTCCGGCTCCCTATAAATGGAAAAATGATATTATTATGTAGAAAATAAAAAAGCAACTCAGGTGAGTTGCTTTTTTTTATTCTATTGTTTGATTTCTGGAGGGTATTTCTCCATGATTTTAGAAACAAACTCTTTAATACGAGCTTCCTTTTTTTCCATGTTTCTGGTTAAATAACCAGTACCCATACCTTGCCAGACAAGTTCTTTTTTATTGGAGTCAATAAGGTCTATAAATAATTGCCCTTGCGTAGTGGTTGAAACACTGGGTTGATTCCATCCCCATCCCCATCCGGGACCATAAAAACCACCATAGGGGCCCCAGCCTCCCCAGCCCCAGCCTCCCCAGCCCCAGGCATTGTTATAAACATCTACGCGTTGACTGGATTTGGTAAATATACTGATCAGTAAATCGGGATTTTCAGATTTTGTAAAGCCTTTATTTAAAAGCTCTGCTTCAATGGCACGTAAAATACGGCGTTTGTCCAAATCATTAATTTCAGCTTTGTCTATACCGGTTTTAAAAAAAGCAAAGGATTTATAATTATTAAATGTTGCATTTTTATCATAGTCTGCTGCTACCCTAACAGAGCTACATGATAAAATAAGAATAGGGAGGAGCAAAAGCGGTAATACTTTAAAAATTTTTTTCATAGCGATAAGTTATTTAATTCTTTTAAATATAGCACTTTTAATCAAGCAAATGCCTTGATAATAAGCAAAGTTTTGTGGTTTAAAGCATCAAGAATCATACCAAAAACACACTTCATTAAGGATGTTGAAAAGCTATTTTTTTATTGAATTTGTGCTTTTGTCATATCCGTACGGACAATGCCTACAACCACTTTCACAACAATAGCCTCTTTTTAAGTGATATTGTTCGGTAAAACAGCGATAGCCTTCCGGGGTAAGATAGTAGTCGCCTTCTTCAATTGGAATTATTTTTTTCATTAGCAACAAAGATAATGCAAATTGGATTGATTTTTGAGTTGTAATCTTGTATGATTTTAACCTCTAAATATTTGGTGCCAAAAGGCTATTTGGGAATGACAGTATATCCTTTTGTGTTTTTAAAAACCAAAGAAGCAATACAGGATAAGGCTTTAGTGAATCATGAAAGTATTCATTTGAGGCAACAGATGGAACTCCTGATAATTCCTTTTTATCTTATTTATGGAATTGAATTTTTGATAAAATTAGCACAATTCAAAAACAGAAATACGGCTTATAGAAATATATCATTTGAAAAAGAAGCATATCTTCACGAAACTAATCTGGAATATTTAAAGCATAGAAAAATTTGGAGTTTTTTAAAGTATCTTCGCTGTTATGATTTTTAAACCTGAAAATAGTGTTAATCAACAAATACATTTACCTGATAAGGGTATTGAATTGTATGTTAAGCGAGAAGACAAAATACATCCATTTGTTTCAGGAAATAAATATAGAAAGCTAAAATACAATCTTGAAGAAGCTAAATCTTTAGGACATGATACATTATTAACGTTTGGAGGTGCCTTTTCCAACCATATTGCAGCGGTGGCTGCTGCGGGTAAAATATTTGGATTTAAGACTATTGGTATAATAAGAGGTGATGAGTTAAGAGCTAAGGTTGCTGATAATGAAACACTTCGTTTTGCAAAAGCTAATGGAATGCGATTTGAATTTGTATCAAGAGTGGTTTACAGAAAGAAATCTGATGCAGTTTTTTTAAAAGATTTAAAGGCGTTTTTTGGAAACTTCTATTTAGTGCCAGAAGGAGGAACAAATGCGTTGGCTGTAAGAGGTTGTGAAGAGATATTGAATACTGAAGATCAGGGGTTTGATTACGTTTGTAGCGCAGTAGGAACAGGGGGGACTATTTCAGGGCTAATAAATTGTTCAAAACCTGGTCAACAAGTTTTCGGTTTTCCTGCCTTAAAAGGAGACTTTTTAAAAAACGATATTAGTAAATTTGCAAAACAAACAAATTGGGATTTAATTACAAATTATCATTTTGGTGGTTATGCTAAAATAAATGAAGATTTGGTAATGTTTATCAATCAGTTTAAAGCAGATTATAATATCCCGTTAGACCCTGTTTATACCGGGAAAATGATGTTTGGAATTTTTGACCTGATAAAAAAGGAGTTTTTTCCGAAAAAGTCTAAGGTTTTAGCCATACATACCGGTGGTTTGCAGGGAATAGGAGGTATGAACAGTGTTTTAAAAAAGAAAAATTTACCGTTAATAATATAGGTAATGAATAGAATTGTATTTTTAATTTTTATGGCATGCTTTGTTTTTAGTTGTAGATCTAAAAAAAGCATTATAACCAAAAAACCTGATGAACGTTCAAAGCATGTTGAAAGGCCAAGGCAGGTTGAATCGGATAAAGAAAAAGACGTTATTAAAGTAACTCCCAAAGTTTACACCAGTAATACAGAACGTTATATTGATAAGCATAAGGCTACGGCACAACAGGAAATGAAGCTGTATGGCATTCCCGCCAGTATTACTTTGGCTCAGGGCATATTGGAATCCGGATCGGGTAAAGGTAGACTATCTGTAAAGGCCAACAATCATTTTGGTATTAAATGTCATGGTTGGACCGGCGCCAAAATTTATCATGATGATGATAAAAAACAGGAGTGTTTTAGAAAATATAAGGATGCTAAATATTCTTTTAGAGACCATTCACTATTTCTAAGTGAACGGAGTCGTTACTCAAAGCTCTTCAAACTAAAACAAGAAGATTATAAAGGTTGGGCCAGAGGACTGAAAGCTGCAGGTTATGCAACAGATAGAAAATATCCTAGCAAACTCATTAGTTTGATAGAGCGTTATAAATTATATGAGTTTGATAAAGGAGTATTGGGAGAGGCTTATGTTAAATATGAATCCCCAATTAATGAAGATAGGCTTGTATATACGGTGTCAAAAGGTGATACATTGTATTCTATTTCAAGAAAATATAATATAACAGTAAAAGAACTTCAAAATTTAAATGGTTTAAATGGGACTACACTTAGTATAGGACAAATATTAGTAGTTAAACCAGCATCCAAAAATTAATTGTATTCATGATTTATAAAAGAAGCAGTGCCTTATTTACAGAGGCAGAAAAGGTGATTCCGGGAGGTGTTAACTCACCGGTTAGAGCGTTTAAGGGGGTTGGTGGAACTCCAATTTTTGTTAAACAGGCTAAAGGGGCGTACTTATATGACGAAGATGGTAATCGGTTAATTGATTACATAAATTCATGGGGACCTATGATTTTAGGCCATGCACATGCTCCGGTTGTGGATGCCGTAGTTGAAAAAGCTAAAAAAGGTACATCCTTTGGTATGCCAACAGAAATTGAAACTCAAATAGCTGAATTAGCAGTTTCAATGGTGCCTAATATTGATAAAATAAGATTTGTAAATTCAGGTACTGAAGCCTGTATGAGTGCAGTGCGTCTGGCTCGTGGTTATACTGGAAAAGATAAGATCATCAAATTTTCAGGGTGTTATCATGGGCATTCCGATTCTTTTTTAATACAGGCAGGAAGTGGAGCCAGTACTTTTGGAACCCCAAATAGCCCTGGAGTTACTCAGGGGACTGCAAAGGATACTTTATTGGCAAAGTATAATGATCTTAAAAATGTAGAGGGACTTATTGAAGCCAATAAAGATGAAATTGCTTGTATTATCATAGAGCCTGTAGCAGGAAATATGGGGTGTGTACCGCCTAAGGAAGGGTTTTTACAAGGGTTGAGGGATCTGTGCTCTGCTAACAAAATATTGTTACTATTTGATGAGGTTATGACCGGATTTAGATTAGCCAAAGGTGGGGCTCAGGAACGCTTTGGAATTGACGCAGATATTGTTTGTTTTGGAAAAGTTATAGGAGGAGGCTTACCGGTTGGCGCTTTTGCGGCCAGAGACGATATTATGCAACACTTGGCACCATTAGGTCCTGTATACCAGGCAGGAACACTAAGCGGGAATCCGCTGGCTATGGCTGCTGGCTTAGCTATGCTTACCGAATTGAATGACGATAACGACGTATTTAATAGATTAGAAGATAAAACTAAGTATTTGCATGAAGGAATTGCAAACGTTTTAAGTGAAAACGATGTTACACATACCATAAATAGAGTAGGCTCTATGATATCTGTTCATTTTGATGACACTCCTGTTGTAGATTTTGATACTGCAGCCAATGGGAATAATGACACTTTTAAAAAATTCTTTCACGGGCTTTTAAATGAAGGGGTTTATATTGCTCCAAGTGCTTTTGAAACCTGGTTTATTACAGATGCCCTGACGTATGAAGACCTTGATTTTACTATTGCTGCAATTGGTAAAGTGGCTAAAACGTTATAAAAAATAAAAAAACGCATTTCCAAATTCAGAAATGCGTTTTTCGTCAAACTATAATCAATAAACTAACTATTCTCTTTTTGCATGTCCGTTTTTCATGCCTTTCTTTTTTTGTTTTCCTTTCATGGCTCCACGCTTTTGTGCCTTTTCCCATTTAGCATATTGCTCTTCATTTAAAATCTTTTTCATTTTTGCTTTTGTAGCAATCATATGGTCTAATTTGGCATTTTTCATAGCAAGGCGTTGTTCTTTGGTAGGTTTTTGAGCCTCACCACTTTCTTTTTTTGCTTTATATTCCGCCATTGCCGCTTTTCTTTTGGTGGCGTTTTCTAAATTTATTTTCTTTATTTCAGTTTGTTGAGATTCGTTTAAATCTAAAAATAAAGTCATTTTTTTTGTTTGTAGCGTAGCAATTTCTTCAGCAGACATATCCATCATTTTTTGACGATTGTCATGATTTTTATGGGCTTGCTTTTTGTGCTCCTGGGCAACGGCTTGCAATCCAATAAATGCTATTGCAATCAAAATTATTTTTTTCATGGCAAAGAGTTTTGAAATTAATACCCTTTGGACTATGTCATTCTAAAAAGGTTTAAATGAGAGTCGTATTTTAACGAAATGTTAACGATTTAAATCTTTTGAAGCTTAGTTAAAAACGGGGAGTTTTAGATTCAAACCTGTCTGGAAGTCAGGAGCATTGTTTACCTCAAAGTCTTCTTTAACGAAGATTGATAGCTTAAATTTTGGACAGCCATAAGTGTAAACAAAATTCCAATTAGATAGCGTTTTATATAAAGTGGCAACGCCGTTATGCCAGCCTCCATTTATTTCTTTCCACTTACCTAGTAACTTATAGTAATTGGCTTCTTCCTTTTTGCTGTATCTGGTTTGCATTTGAAAATTAATTCCAAATGCATTGAAATTTCCTTTTTTGGTGTGTTTGGTGATTTCAACATTGCTTTCTAAAGTTCCTAAGTATTTGTTGTTTCCCAAATCAATAACATCATCTTTAAAGTCGAGCAGGTTTTTGCGTAATACATTAACTCCTAGAGCAGCGTTAAATTCATAATTGTTTTTTAAGATTATTTTTTTCACTGCATTTGCGGAAATGCCTATATCAAGCGAAGCATTAAATTTAGTTGTGTTTATTCCCAAATGGCTTCCAAAATTAATAAAGATTAGTTTTGATTTGTTGATTGCTAGTTTAGGATAATAATAGTGGCTTAATTCAATACCTCCTATAAAAAAGTCATTGTTATTTAGTTCAAGAGTGTTACCGTTTTTGTCAAGGTATTTGAAATTAACCTGATTTAATCCATAATAACGTCTTCCATAAGGATCTTCACCACCTGCAACATTACTATGAAACCATTCAATGGATTCATCACCTGTAAACAAAGAAAAAGGGTGTTTGCCTTTTCCAATCAAATAAGACCTTAAGCTTAAGTCTAATTCATGCCCTTTGGCTAATGGCATGTTGAAATTTATTCTAAATTCTTTAATTACGGCATCAATAACAATATTTAAATAATCTGCAGGAGTACTTTGCTGATCCTGAAAAGTGAAACTGCGATCATGCCAAATGGTTTGACTTAACCTCTCTCTTACTGCGGGGTCTTTTGGGAAATATGCTTCTACAAAAGGATGGAAATTGTTACCACTGGTATAATGAATTGTTAGAGTATTTTGTCTTGAGGGTAAAAGTTTGAAATTTGTATTAATTCTGGAGCTAAAGATGCCAAAATGGTGAGTTGCTAAAAGATTTGGATTTTCTATACCATTTTTTATAGATAAGCTATCTTTTTTTTGTGCCGGAGCAATAAAATAATACCCCAAAATAAATAGAAAAAGAATTTGTTTTAGCATGCGGTGAAAATAGTAAAGTTTAAAGAATTCAAAGTTATTCCGGTTTTAATTCTTTTTGAGCTTGTTCTATTATTGTTAAAGTCGTTGGGTATAAGTCTGTTTTATTCATTTTACCTTTCAACCAGCTATAAAAACTTATTACAAAAATGTCTTCTTTATGGGTTTCAACCCAATCAAATGACTTTTCAATCTTATCCTTAAAATCAGCTGATGTTACTATTTGTGGGTGCTTATAATACATTTCAACAAAACTTAGATAGGTTATGACTCTATCTTGTTTAATCTCTTTTAAGTAGGGATAATAACTTCTTTTAAAACTAAGCAGTCGGGACTCTACTAGGTTAGTATTATGCAATTCAATATGTAGTAATAGTTCTGTTAGGTTCTTTTTTATTACCCATTCTATGCCTGCTTTTTCAATGTACCAAGCGTCTGTATGGTAGAACTTTGAAAAGATTTTATAGGCATTATTTAAATCGTTATTCTGAAAATAAAACATAATGAGGCTTAGGAGGATGTCTAAAGTTGTTTCGAGGTCAGGATGTTTTTTTGAAATTAAAGGTTCTAATGTTTTAATGGCTAGTTTCTGCTGATTATTATAGTTTAAATTAAGGGCTAACAAAAGATTGTACTTTAATTGGAAAGATTTAAAATATTTTTGTCTATTCATATTCATGTGTCTCAGCATAACCCTTAAATATGTTAAGGACTCATCAAATTTTTTATTTCTAAAAAGGGTGTTAGCAATGGCATAAAGAATATGAATATGGTAATATAGTTGCTTTTCTTTGCTTTTATGAGAAGATAGGTTCTTGTAAGTATTTATTAGAAAGGGCTCAATTTTTAAATAATCTTTAGTAATGAAAGCAGAAATACTAACTATGGTTGTTAACTGATATAAAGATTTAAATGATAAAATACTGGTTGAGCTAATGTTGTGTGCTCTAAGGATATTGGTGAAAATGGTCTGGAAGTCTAATACCTCTCTTCTAAAGGCAATGCTATTAAGAACTTTTTTAATCTTGGCATAAACCATATTGAGGTCATGTTCAATAAGAATTTGCTTTTGATTGTTCTTAAATTCTAAAATTAAATCGTCAAAATTTATTGAAGGATATGCATGAGCATACTGAATTTTAATGCTATAAATTTCATTTATAAAAGTAAAAAGATGATATTCTTTAGCCAATATTTCGGCTTTGTTCAATATATTATAAGCAACCTTATATTTTTTTTCCTGAAGAAATGATTTTGATGCTAAAAGATATTTCATGATTTGCATCTCAAGGGAGCTCTCATCCTGTAAAACGGTATTTGCAGTAAAGTCTATTGCGGATTGATACAGACGTTTTCTTAAAGCATGGTAGGCATCACTTTTTTGGCTTCCATATAATTGAAAGCAAATAGCCTTTGAGCTTAATTGTCCATTTACTATGTAATTAAACAGTTCAATGTTTTTGGTATCATGACGTTTATTTCTTTTTTCCAAAAACCGGACAAATTTATGTTGTTCTTCTTTTGAAAATGATGTTATTATAGAGTTAAGTAACATGATTTAATCGTCAGTTTATATATTAAAAAACTTTTGTTTTTAAATATTTTAACCATAAATGTATAAATTTAATCGTCAGTTTTGTGAAAAATATGTGTTTTTATAGTTTGTAATGTTTTGCAGTTTTGTCCTGTAATCATTAAAACAAATATTATGAATTATCAAACTACGGTTTCTGTTGATGAGAAACCAAAAAATGTAAAAAAGGACAAGAAGCTTAAAGAGACCTTTGACCAAAAGCCAACTTCAGCATTTATAGGGGCTTCATGGTCGGCTTTGTTAATAGGCGTGACCTCATATTGTATTGGTTTATGGAACGCTGATATGATACTTAATGAAAAAGGCTATTATTTTACCATTCTGCTTTTTGGCCTGTTTTCCGTTATTTCAGTACAAAAAGCCGTGAGAGATAGGTTAGAGAATATTCCTGTTACCGACATTTATTACAGTATTAGTTGGTTTACTACAATAGCATCTCTGGTCTTGCTGGTTGTTGGATTATGGAATGCCGATTTACTTTTAAGTGAAAAGGGTTTTTATGGGATGTCATTTCTGTTAAGTTTATTTTCGGCAATTGCCGTTCAGAAAAATACCAGAGATATTCAATACATAGAACGATGTGAAAAAAAGGATCAACATTGATTTAAAAACATATGATTGTGATCAAAACAAGAACAATTAAAGAGATTGTTTTGATGGTTAGTTAACCCAAAGCCTCACTATTGAGAGATGGTGAGGCTTTAAAATGAGTACCAGGCTTTATGCCATATTTTCAAAATTTTTATAGAATGGGCCTTTAATCTACCTCAAGTGTAGTTAAATGATAAACAGGTATTCCTGTATCTGTAATACCTTCAATCTTAATTCCGTAAATGCTTCTGGCATCACTGGTAAAGAAAGAAACCTCTGCCCGGGAGGCGTCATCTGTTAATACTATTTTAGGCTCCCAATGTAGTGTTGTTCTAATATCTTGTTTAAGGGCTTCATCAAACCCATTAATATGATCAGGGGCATAAAACTCTCTAGCAGTATAAAAACCTGTAGCTGTAAAATCAATAATACCGGGTTTGCGTTTTACATTAATGTTCCTGTTAAAGTCACCTGTTCTGGTATAAATAGCAACTACACCATTTCCGGCATTACTAAATGCTGCTGCATCAGCCCCTTTTAAAACGTCAATAAAATCAATTTCATTTCCTGTCATATATGTAATTTCACTTAATTCAACCGGTATACCATCAACAACAATTCTAGGCGTACCTTGATTTCTTATTGAAATAGAATCATTATATGCCGTTACACCGGGAAGCATATTAAGAAAATCAAAAATGGATAAGTGCCTTTGGTCATCAAAATCAGCCATATCTACCCTGTTACTAGGGCTACCATAATTTGTTCTTTGATTTAATTCTTCTCTTCTTTTTTCTTCTTCTGCCTTTTTTCTGGCTGTAATAACAACTTCATCAAGCAATGTTGCTTGTTCTAAATACAATGAGTCAATGGCAGCAATCTTTTTAGCTTGATTTATAAAGTTTGTAATTTTAGAGCTGTCGTCATCTAAAAAAGGTTTAAAAATTTTATTTCTGATAACTTTTGGACTGTCATAAAGCGGTTCATCCAGAAAAATTGAAACAAACCTGTTCTTTCTTTCGTTATCAGATTTAAAACTTTTTGTGCGTGCTTCAATTAGCGTAGGTATTGAATCACTAAATACAAAAGGTCCATATTTAAAGGCACCATTTTGGTCAGATTGTTTTTTGTCCTGGTAAGGTGGTTTACCCATAAAGGTAATCCTTGTAGCTGTAGATATTCTTTCCTTATCACCTTTCAATGCTTTGGTATACCCTGAAATATATAAACCTGTTTCTGGTTGAAACTTGTCTTTTTGTTCGGTATTAGTATCTAATAAATTGGTCCATGTAAACCTTCTCCACCCATTGGTAAGCATAATAAGGTCTAAAAGGTAGCGTTTTTTAGGGTCGTCATTTTTTTCAAAAAAGTAACCCGGGTTTTCAATTGAACCTCTTAAATCAGAATTCAACAAAAGGTATGTTTTAATATTTTCGCTTTTTGTGCTTTGGGCAACAACATCAATATCAGTTATAGACATTGATAAGTTTCCTGATAATGCATTCCCTTCTTCATCTTTTAAATCTAACTGCATGGTTACTTTTTCTCTTGTCTTTGGCAATGTTTTGTCCATGCTAACATTTACAGCAACATCATTGTCCGGGCTGTCTACAAAAACCAATCGTTCGCAAACCGGCTTTCCGCTACTATTGAATAATGTAAAATTTGCAACACCATCAGGTAATAGCTTTGTGTTAAGCTTTATGGTATACGTGTCAATATTCTCAGTCTCTAATTTTTCAAAAATTAAATCCCCTCTCAGATGGCCTACTAAAAAACTGTTTTTTAGTCCAATAGGGTCATTTGACGATACATTAATAATAATTTGGTTGCCATAATTTGCAACATTTAAATTATGGCCGTTTGATAGAGCTTTTGGTAATGGGTATTTAAGCTCTTCATCATTTATAATGACACTGGCAAAGTAAGATTTGTTTACTTCCGGGTTTAAAGTAATTAGCCCTAAACCATAATCAAAAGTTTTAAAGCTGCTTATAACATTGTTGTCAGAATCTTTGATATATCCTTGTATGTCAATGTTATTGTCTTTATTGTCTTTAGCACTAATAGCAACTTTACAAAATAATCCATTTATCAGATTCCCGCTCTCTGGATAAAAATTAATCTTAGGCCTGGAAGCTAATCTCTGGTTATTTTCAGTATTGACTTTAGGTGTGGCAATTATCTTTTCTGTAGTATCATCTGATTCGGTTAGGTTCCATATTGGAATCTCCTTTTGAAAGAAATAATCACTATCATTATTCCGCATATAGTTGGTATATGCTCTTAGGAGATAATGGCCTTCTTTAAAGTTCTTTTTTATTTTGAAATCTCCCGCAACACTTAAATCATTAGTGAAAAGCTGTTTTTTAGCTATGATGCTATCTTGCTCATCAATCAACTCTACATAAACTATACGACTCTTTTGGGATCTTTGATGAGTAACACCATTAACAAGGTAGGCAGTATACCATAAATCGTCACCTATGGAGTAATAGGGCTTGTCCGTTTGAACATAAATTTTTTCAGGAAAGCTATTAGTGTACTTCTCTAATTTTTCAAATACCAATTCTCTAAAATTATTGGTAAACGTAAATGATAGAAATACGATGATACTGAAGCCAAATAAAATTTTTTTTATCATGGGGTGTTTTAATGTATTTTAAACAGTAAATATAGTCACTAAACTAATAGTATAGGAAATATTAGATATTAAAAATGTTGTATGGTTTAATGACCGATTAAATTTTTTTTAGATAAAAATAAAAAGTCAAAGGTTTCATATTAAAATCAATTGTAACAATTCCTGTAATAAGGATTAATTATCATCAGGTGAGATGTTGTTAGTTGAATAAAAAATGCCTTTGTAAAATTGGGTTTCTTAAAAATTTAACAAACAAGGCGTTAATATCTTAAAGAATGTTTAAAGTCAAAAAAACTACTGTTAAACAAATCTAAATTAATTTAGTAATTAGAAATAATTATGTCTCTTTGTACTATAATTGTTTAAAACATATAATAGTCAAGATAAAATACACTTTTAATTTGAAAATTATGAGTTTGTAAATTAAGTTTAGTTTAGTTTGTTAGTTAGTTAAAAGCCGGAAATAATTTTATTACCGGCTTTTTTAATTTATAATTATTTCAGAGTTTTAGACAACCTCAACAAATAATCCGTCATCAGTCTTTTCTACTTTAGCAAGATTATTTTTAGTCAACTCCTTAATAGACTTATCCCATTTTTTATTAGATAATCCTGATTGTGCTTTTAAGTCTGCTAAAGGCAGTCTTTCAGCTTTTTTTAAGGTGTCTAAAAGAACTTTTGCCTCTTCACTAACGGCTATAGCCTTTTTTTCTGGTCTCATTTGAGGAAAGAATAGTACTTCTTGAATGGATTGATTATTAGTTAAAAACATAATCAATCTGTCCATACCAATTCCCATACCGGAAGTTGGAGGCATACCGTATTCCAGTGCACGCAAAAAATCATGATCAATAAACTCCGTTGCCTCGTCATCACCTTTAGCGGCAAGTTTTAATTGATGCTCAAAACGTTCACGTTGATCAATAGGGTCATTAAGTTCAGAGTAAGCATTAGCAATTTCTTTACCGCAAACCATAAGTTCAAAGCGTTCTGTCAGTTCAGGGTTATCCCGGTGTTCTTTACATAACGGACTCATTTCTTTAGGGTAATCTGTAATATAAGTTGGTTGAATATAGTTACCCTCACATTTTTCTCCAAAGATTTCATCAATAAGCTTTCCTTTACCCATAGTTTCATCAACTTCAACCCCTAGATCTTTAGCAGCTTGTCTAATCTCATCTTCAGTTTTTCCGGTAATATCGAAACCGGTAAAATGCTTTATAGAATCGGCCATAGTTACTCTGGCATAAGGTGCTTTAAAATCTATATCATGCTCGCCAAACTTTACTTTGGTTGTGCCATTTACAGCAATAGCACAATGCTCTAATAAGCGTTCGCAAAAATTCATCATCCAGTTGTAGTCTTTATAAGCTACATAAATTTCCATAGCGGTAAACTCCGGATTATGTGTTCTGTCCATGCCTTCATTTCTAAAGTTTTTAGAAAACTCATAAACGCCATCAAAACCACCAACTATAAGTCTTTTTAAATAAAGCTCGTTGGCAATACGCATATATAAGGGGACATCTAAAGCATTGTGATGTGTGATAAACGGACGGGCCGCGGCTCCACCCGGGATAGGTTGTAATACGGGGGTTTCCACTTCAAAATATCCAGCGTCGTTAAAAAACTGACGCATGGCATTAAACAATTTAGTACGTTTAACAAATACTTCTTTTACTTGTGGGTTTACTACTAAATCAGCGTAACGTTGTCTGTAACGTTGCTCTGGGTCAGTAAAAGCATCATAAATAACACCGTCTTTTTCTTTAGGTAATGGCAAAGGTTTTAAAGCTTTACTTAGAAGTGTAAAATCTTTGACTTTTACAGTTTTTTCACTAACTTTAGTCGTGAATAATTCGCCCTCAACACCTATAAAATCTCCAAAATCCAATAGTTTTTTAAAGATGTCATTGTATTTTGATTTGTCTTCACCAGGGCAGATCTCATCTCTGTTAAAGTATATCTGAACTTTTCCTTCAGCATCTTGTAATTGAGCAAAACTAGCTTTTCCCTGAACCTTTATCATCATTAACCGTCCGGCTATAGTAACCTGTTTACCTTCTTCAAAAGCATCTTTAACCTGTTTTGAAGTGTGGTCTACAGGATATAGGTCTGCTGGATAGGGATTAACCCCTAACTCACGTAATTTTACTAACTTTTCTCTTCTTACAAGTTCTTGTTCAGATAATTGTGACATACTATAAAAATGATGTGAAAATTTTAAAGGCACAAAGATAATCATTTGATTTCCTTTTTTCTATCATTGAATTGTGATTTTTTGGCTTAGTTTCCTCTCGAATCCACCTTGGAAACTGGGGCCAGGCTTTTAGGTTTATCCAGGGCGGACTTGAAGGATACGGATATTTTAAAACGCCATTATAAAATGTAACAAACTAAAAACTTTAACGTCCTATAATTAATCATCAATTAATATAAATCAACACATGAGTTTCTGGAGAGTTTTACTATCTATTATTTGTCCACCTTTAGCAGTTATTGATAAAGGTTGTGGCTCTATTATTATTGTTTTCTTATTATGGCTTTGTGGCTGGGTACCTGGGGTTATTGCTGCATTAGTTATACTTAATAACCCTAAGAATTAAACCATAAAAATATTGTAATTTTGCAGCCTATGAATAGGATAGTAGAACTGCAAGATTTAGGATATAAAGATTATAAGCAAACCTGGGATTATCAAGAGGGGCTGTTTAAAGGTATTGTAGATACTAAAGTTAAGAACAGACGAGAAGATGCAGATTTAAAGACTAACAACTATTTCTTGTTTGTAGAACATCCGCATGTATATACCTTAGGTAAAAGTGGCGATTTGTCAAATTTGCTTTTAAATGAAAAACAGCTTGCTAATAAAGGTGCAACGTTTTATAAAATAAACAGAGGAGGTGATATTACCTATCAT
Organism: Alterotamlana spongicola; assembly: GCF_035818475.1. NCBI lineage: Bacteria > Pseudomonadati > Bacteroidota > Flavobacteriia > Flavobacteriales > Flavobacteriaceae > Alterotamlana > Alterotamlana spongicola. The sequence continues at coordinate 10,946 of NZ_JAYMGV010000001.1, read as the reverse complement.
GGTCCCGGACAAATAGTGGGCTATCCAATTTTAGATTTGGAAAACTTTTTCACAGATATCCATAAATATCTTCGTCTTTTAGAGGAAATGATTATTCTTACATTGGAAGAGTACGGATTAAAAGCTGAGCGTAGCGAAGGAGAAACAGGGGTTTGGTTAGATGTAGGAACACCTTTCGCAAGAAAAATTTGCGCTATGGGCGTTCGTGCAAGTCGCTGGGTAACCATGCACGGTTTTGCTCTAAATGTAAATGCTGATCTGGGTTATTTTGATAACATTATTCCCTGTGGGATTCGAGGGAAAGCAGTAACGTCCTTAAATGTAGAGTTAGGCGAAAAAGAAATTAATGAGGCAGAGGTGAAAGAAAAACTATTGACGCATTTTAAAAAGCTTTTTGAAGCTGAGTTTGTTTAGAAGTGATTTTAAAAAATCAGGAAATAGTCTGACGCCTTCCTCGTTTTGATGCTATAATGCTGATAATAAATATCTGCATGGCATGAAAAAGCATTAAAGGAAGTAATATCAAACCAATAGGAAAAGAGGAAGGGAACAAAATTTTAGAAAATACGGTACCGTGAACCAAAGACTTTTTTGTGCCACAGAACTGTGCAGTGATACGGTCTTCGGTATTAAAATTAAGCATGTTTGAGATCAATCCGGTTAAAAAGTAAACGCTGTAAAAAAGTCCGATAATAATTCCGGAAATAAGAAATAAATCAAAAATACTTACTGAACTGAATACGTTGTCTTCAAAAGATTCAGCAAAGCTTTTGTATATGATTAATAGTATAATGGATTTATCAAAAAGGGTAAGCTGACTTTTATACTTATTTGTAAATTTTCCCCAGTAGCGCTGTAGTGCTATACCGAGCATTACCGGAACCAGGATTTCAATAATCAACTTGATATAAATAGCACCTAAGTCAAAATTGCCTGCTGTTGGCGGTATAAAGAGCTCCATCCATAAAGGTGTAATGGCAATACCAATAAGCCCGGATATACTGGCATTAAAAATGGCTGCTGGTATGTTGCCTTTAGCTATAGATACCATAACAACAGATGAAGATACCGTTGAAGGTAATGCAGCAAGAAATAAAAAAGGAAGCCATAAAGTAAGGCCTTCTTCTGATAAGAAGAAGGGTTTAAAACCCAATACTATTAATGGGAAAATCAAAAAAGTAGAAGACTGTACCAAAACATGAAGCCTCCAGTTTTTTAAGCCATCTTTTATTTTATCGGGGCTTAATTTTAGTCCATAAAAGAAGAAAATCAGAGATACGCCTATACTGCCAATTAAATCTAAAGGAACCGTACTGTCTTTACTTCCCCAATACGGAAAAAAATAAGCAATAGTAATGGTCGCTATAATAGCGAGTACAAAGCGGTCAATTTTCATTTGAATGGCTTATTATCTGATCTTTTGGCTAATTTTAAAACTTTAGCAAAAGTAATAAGACTAAATTAATAAAAGATCTAAATAGCAAATCTCAAACATGGTAACCACATTTAATCCCTGATTTTTCACTAAAAAGAGCGTAAATATCTATTGTGCTTTATGGGTTTGATAATAGTTTAAAACATGTTTGGGAATTTTAATATTTTCAGATAAGAATGTATCACTTTCAGGAAATTCAGCAACCTGTTTTATAGGGATAACACCAGCCCAAATGGGTAAGTTCATATCGTTTTTTTCATCAATAGCTCCTTCATCTCTAACTTTAGCAGAAGCAGTTTCTATAACCATTTCAACAACCAGTGTACTATTGAATTCTTTCTCAGTCATTGGCCTAAGTTTCTCCCAGCGCTTTGGGATCATTTGGTCTACAATACATTTTAAGGCTTCTTCTTTTTTAATAGGATCTTCAAGTTGAGATAATGTTCCAAATAGTGTTGCCGACCTGTAATTTACAGAATGATGAAATCCGGAGCGGGCTAAAACCAAACCATCCAGATGCATTATAGTTATACTTGCTGCTTTATTTTGCAATAAAGTCAATAACATTCTGTTTTTTTTAGAACCATGTAAATAAATTTTATTGCCCATCCTGCCATATGCCATAGGAATTGTAATGGCTTTACTCTGATAAGTATAACTTATAAAACCTATAAATCCGGCGTCTAAAATACTGCTTACGGTATCTATGTTGTAAGTTGCTCTATTGACACCACGGATAACCTTGTTTAGCTCTGATTTTTGAAATTCTTTCATAACTTTTGAAATTTAATAAATCAAAATTACTAGTTTTATGGATGGTTTATTTCGTCCAGAATTCATTTTTTAAATAGTCCAGTTATGATTCCCTATAAAACTATTATTAGTTTAAATAGAAAAAGCAAACAGCCCCTTTATATTCAGTTAACAAATCAATTTATTGACTTAATAAAAAACGGAAAACTCGCACCCACTACAAAGCTTCCGGGAAGTAGAACACTTTCTGAATTAATTGGATTACATAGAAAAACTGTAGTTGCCTCATATGACGAGTTGACTTTACAAGGTTGGATAGAAAGCGTTCCCAAAAAAGGAACATTTGTAAATTCAAAATTGCCCATTTTGGAGAAAAGACAATTAGGAGATGATTTTGATGTAATGGATGGAAATATGGATAGTGTTGGATTTGATTTTAAGAGAAATTCTATCCTGAACAGAAGTTTTCCTCAAAGTTTTAATACAGATTACATTTATGTGAACGATGGTATTTCAGATGGCAGATTGGCACCTGTTAATGAAATAGCACTGATTTATAGAAATCTTATTGCTAAAAAAAGTACAGTGCCTCATTTGGCTTATGGAACAACCTATGGAGACTTATCATTGAGAAAAACTCTTGTGACGTATTTAAATGAAACGCGGGGGCTGGCCATTACATTAGACAATATAATGATTACCAGAGGGAGCCAAATGGGTATGTATTTAACAGCACAATTACTGTTTTCCAATAAAGATTATATAATTATAGGAGCGACCAATTATAGTTCTTCTGATACCACGTTTGAATTTTCAGGGGCAAAACTTTTAAGGGTAAACGTAGATGAGCATGGTTTGGTTACAAAGGATATTGAAAAGCTATGTAAGAGTTATGAAATAAAGGCGGTTTATACAACATCTCACCACCATCATCCAACAACGGTTACCTTATCGGCAGAGCGAAGAATACATTTGTTAAATCTTGCTAAAGCCTATAAGTTTGCTGTTCTTGAAGACGACTACGATTATGATTTTCATTATAACCATGCACCCATATTACCTTTAGCCAGCCATGATAAAAACGGAAATGTGATATATGTAGGGTCGTTCTGTAAAACTGTAGCTCCTGCTTACAGAGTGGGGTACTTAATTGCACCCAAGGCATTTGTTGATGAGTGTGCTAAACTACGACGGTTTGTTGATAGGCAGGGAGATGCTGTACTGGAAATGGCGTTTGCTAAGTTTATAAAAAATGGGAATTTAGACAGGCATATAAAAAAAGTACTTAAAGTTTATAAGTCGAGACGTGACTTATTTTGTGAATTGCTGGAAAAAGAATTAGGAGCATACTTATCTTTTGAAATTCCTAAAGGGGGTATGGCAATTTGGGCAACATTGAATAAGAAATACTCATGGGATAGTGTTGCAAAGAAAGCTTTAGAGCAAAAACTTGTTATTTCTGAATGGCAACGCTATGATATGGCAAATTCTAAGCATAATGCTATTAGGATGGGGTTTGCTACATACAATGAAAGTGAAATCCATGAGTTTGTAAAACGGTTTAAAAAGACAATGAATCTTGTTTGTGTAGAACAATAACAGTTTTTTAATAAATCATTTTAAATGAATGTTTACGGTATTAGTTTTCAGCATTAAAAAAGACTTTGTAATAATGCATTTTTTTATCGTCATCATAACCGCGTTCTAAATATTCTGCTGAAGCATCAGGGGCATCAATATCTAGTTTAATTTGAATATTGGTGTCTAGTTTAATATCTGTTTTAATTTTTCGTTTTTCTTTAGTTACTACTGCTTCGGCTACATCAAACTGATTTCTGATTACAAGATTTTGTTCTCCTTCAAATGTTTTCTTATAAGAGTCAAATTCTTTTTTATGTTTGTCCTCTTCAAACAATTCATCTTTAAAACGTTCTATATTAACGACTTCATTGTCTTTAAAAAAATCGATGGTTTTTGCTAAAAAATTATTTTGCTCTTGCATGCCATAGTTGGTTTTTAAAACTTCGGTAGAAAACTCTTTGCAAAGTTCTATATATTGCTGGGTATGATTATTGGCATCATCGGCATATTTGATATTTAAAAAATGATTGATCCAATATTGAGCATCATAATTATTATTATCTACACTTAAAATGATGTTGCCCTCAGTATCACTTTGGTTTAAAATCAAGCAACCTTTGTCTACTTTTTTAGCATTGATGCCTTTTTGTACCAACACATCATAGCTGTTGTTTTCCAAATAAGTTTGAAAGAAATTTACTTTATTCTCGATCTTAAAAATACCAATAGCGTTGGTTGTTATGTCTCTAAATTCAATACCTTCAAACATAACCACTAAAACATCTCCTGTTTTTATATTAGCAGAATTGGATTGTTCATACAAATGTGTAACGATATGTTTAGAAACCTCAATAAAATTATCTTCATCATTAAATAGTTGCGAACTATAGCTGTTAATTTCATTTAAAGAAATATTGGCATGGTGATTAAATCTATAGCTTTGTACTACTGTGCCAAAAGGCCTTAAAAGAAAAGGAAGCATCAGGTCATAGCTGTCCTCGTCAAAATCTACAGTCTTGTCTGAGAAAGCATTTTTGGTGTCATTAAACTTATTGCCCACTTTATGAATTATAAATTGGGATATTGAGGCATTTTTTCTTGAGATCATAGCTGTAATATATAAGATTGCAATACTATTAAAATAACTTGAATTATTGTAAAAAAAGAGCGCCAAAGCCTAATACTTTGACGCTCGAGATTCGAGGACTTGTTTTGGTTGATTTTATATTATTGTTCAATGATGTAACCTTATTTATAATTACATCAAATTATATGTATAGATTGAGAGTTAGTCTTAAGTTTGAGTGGTCTATACCTGGGATCTTTTTTGTAAAAAATTGATTAATAGCTGGCTTAAAGATAAAAATTAGTTTATTACCCACAAAAATGTCATGTTAAATTTATAATAACTAAGCTTTATATAGTGTATGCATTACTAATTAATTTGATAAAGTATTACGGCATTGCCTTCTCCTTTAGCTACGAATTCCAAATTCCTGTCTTTATCAATGTTATTGAGGTCTATAGAACTATTACCGTAAACAGGAAAATTAGGGAGTAATTTAGACTGACTATCAAATAAGTAGACTTTATGAGATTGTAAATCTGTTGTAGAGACATATATTTTATCATTGATATAAAAGATTTTCGGATTTGAATATTCTCCAAAATCCAGCTCGTTAGTTTTACTTTTTATCAATAATTTGTTTTCGCTTTGGGCAACTAAGGTTTTACTTGTTGTTTCCAGGAAATGCGCTTCAGAAAGATTTAAACTCCTTTTTGAAACTCGTCCGTTGGGATGAACAGATATTAAATCTCCACTATGAGTAGTGGTGGTGAACGTATTGTTGAATAAAAATACAGGTTGATTGGAATAAGTGTGGGATTCTTTTGGTTTTACCCTTGTTTTACCGGTTCTATCCAAAATGAACAATTTGTTTTTGGTTTTCAGTGAAATATAATCCTTGTTTCCAATTCTAAAGTGTTTTGGCTGGCTTATTATTGTATTATTTGCAGATTTGAATTTAAATCCTTTTACAGTCTTCCCTTTGATATCATACATTAAAACACTTTTGCCCTGGGTTACTAATACCCTGTAATTTTTACGGTTGTCATAATCAAAGACCGAGAGTGGCTGTGTAATGACATCATTAAATTTTAAAGCAAAAGGCCGAACTTCTTTACCGTTCCTATCTAAAACGTATACCCGCTTAGGTGTTGCGAATGCCAGTTGGAGCCTTCCATTTTTATAAATATCTATTTGCTCAATTTTTCCTAAAACAGGCCCTTGAAGTTGTTTTTTCCAAAGAATTTTGCCTTTGTTTGAAATTAAATACAGGTTGTTGTTGATATCTTGGACTACAATTTCTAACGTTTTTGTGATATGATTCTTTACAAGCTGTGGATTATTTAAAAGGTCCGTATCCAACTTAATATTTAATTCTTCAGATACCGAGTTAACAGTAGCTCTGGTTTTATTCTTTTTTATAATACCATTTACGTGTGCAAAGTTGTTGTCATAAATAAACTGAATGGCTGAAGCATCATAATTATCTAGTCTATAAGTAGGCTGCCCTTCAAGGTTTTTATTTATAATAGATTTTAAAGCAGATGTATTTGATACTTGTAATAATGATGAGGCATCACTTAAATTTTCTTTGGAGGCTTTAAAGTAACTTTTGCTTGCTAAAAAGGTTTTATTTTGATAGTTAGCAATAATATTTTGAAGCGTTTCAATAGAATTAGCAAACACAAAAAAATGATCTAAATTACAATATAAGTTGGCTTTATTGAAAGTGATAAGAGGTGAAAATGTTTGTGCAAATAAAACAGGCTGGCTAAAGCTAAAAATATCAATTTCTCTGTAATTGCTAACGGTTGTTTGTTCTCCTGTCAGAGCATCGTTAGTGGCTATAGCATCAATGGAGTTTATAACAACAGCAGAATTATTACCTTCATAGATGACGCCAACCTCTACAATGTCATTAAATAAAGAGGTGTTATGTGTTATAGAATCTTTCCGATTAAACTTAGACAAATTAGATTCAAAAACTTTGAAGTTATCAAATGTAAAACTCATGAACCCATCACTATTTGAGGGAGCTATATTTTGAATTTGATTTTCTTGGGGAACGGTATTCTTAAAAATATTGATCAGGCTATTGGTGGAATCATTAGCCTTTGTAATTCCATTAAATGCAAGTTCTTTTTGATTGAGCTCGATATCAAGGGCTAAATACTCAGAAAAGGTATCAAGAGATAAAGAATCTTCATTGAAAAAAGATGAAATAAAAGGGTTGTTAGGTTTAAGAATAACAGAAAAGGTTTTGTCATTGTCAGTGGCGTTGTACAGCTTTTCTAATTCAGTATTTTTTTCCGGGTAGTTGTAGAACCCTTCTATGATACGATTAGACGACGATGCAATAAAAGTACTATCAATAACTGTACTATAAAAAGTGTTGCTGTTAATTGTAGATTTAGTAATTGTTTTGTTTTGATAGGATAATTTTTCTTCAATATAATTTGATAACGAGTCTGTTTTAAAAAGGCCTTTTGATAGCTTTGTTATAATGGAATATTGAATACTGTCTTTAGAGTCTTTTGAAAAACAGATTAAAAAATCATTAGCCGGTTTTATAACAGATAAGCCGTTCAGTTTATTTTGCAGGTCTTTATATGACTCTAATTTTGAAAACTCTTGTAAGAAGCCGCTATTTGTAATACTGTTTTTTAAGCTTTCAGCATTTGAAGATTTTAAAATAATAGAAGTGTTTTTTGGAACAAAATCCAGAAGTTTAGATCTTTTTGTTCCAGAATCAGAACAACTAATTAACAATAAAAGCAAGAGAGGGAAACAAAGAAATTTCATAAACTGAATTAATTTGTACAAACCTAATATATTTTTTAGTGCCTTAAAAGCTTAAAGCTCTAACTTTAACTGTTCAGGCAATAACCTAAACGATTTTCGATGGTATTTAGTTATTCCGTATTTTCTTATAGCTTCTCTATGTTCTTTAGTGGGATAGCCTTTGTTTTGTTTCCAATTATACATGGGGAATTCTTTATGGATTTTATCCATGTATAAATCCCGATAGGTTTTTGCTAAAACAGAAGCCGCAGCAATACTTAAATACTTACTGTCTCCTTTTACAATGGTTTCAAACGGAATCTCTTTATAAGGCTTGAATTTATTTCCATCAACAATAATGAATTCAGGTTTTGGTTTTAATTGGGTTATTGATTTGTGCATTGCCAAAATTGATGCATTTAAAATATTAATACTATCAATGTCTTCCTGAAATATATGAGCCACGCCAAAACTTAGAGCTTCTGTTTCTATAATGGGTTTTAGTAAAAACCTTTTTTTTTCGCTAATCTGTTTAGAGTCATTTAGTAAAAGATTCTTAAAATCTTTAGGTAGAATTACTGCAGCAGCTGTGACAGGGCCAGCAAGACAACCCCTGCCAGCTTCGTCCGTACCACACTCTAAAATAAAGCCTGAATAATTTTTTAATAACATGAAGCTAAAATATTGATAAATCCATAATAATGAGCCTTAATTATTATGTATGCATAGTGATTTATGTGATTTTATTAAAAAATTAATAGCAGACGTTTTGATATTATTGATTTATGCTGTTTTTAAATAAGAAATCATTAAAATATAGGTGATATTTTGACGATTTGATAATTGGAGCTGGGTAGATCTTCTTAAATAATTGCTTTTTTTGTTAAAGGATTTTGTTTTTTAGATATAATATTTGCATGTTTGCAACTGACTAACTCAAAATAAATATTTAACATTCATCTATTTTTAAATGAATAATTAATATTTTGAAAGAAAGCCAGCATTTTTTTGCTGGCTTTCTTTATTTAAAATATTTGCTGACACTTTACGTTCAAATAATTACTTTTGCTTCATAAAACAGAAGCTAAATAACGTTGAGTATAACGTTTGACGTCATTAAATATAATATGAAAATACCTTTATTATCAAAACTAGGAAATAACATGCCTAAGGTGCAAAAAGTGATTTTGGTTTGTTTGTTGTTGTTTACAAATAGCATTATTTCCCAGGTGACACCAAGTAATGGTATAGACAAAATTCCAAATCAGGAAAAAAAAGATGAGCCAAAGGCAAAAATTCAAGACTACTTGATTATTTCTCATCAAAATGATACAACTTATGTGGATACCACTTTAACAATCCAAAAAGAATATAAGTTTAATTATTTGCGAAAGGATAATTTTGGTTTAATTCCATTCTCAAATTTAGGGCAAACCTATAACACATTAACGTACAATTTTGAGAACACCAGTTTGATGCCAATATTTGGTGCCCGTGCAAGGCACTTCAATTATATGGAGATTGAAGACATCAATTACTATCGGGTTCCAACACCATTAACAGAATTATTTTTTAAAACGGCATTTGAGCAAGGCCAATTAGTTGATTCTTTTTTCACAGTAAATACCGCACCTGGATTTAATTTTTCTATAGCTTATAAAGGCTTGCGTTCACTAGGTAAATATCAGCATTTATTAACTAGTACAGGTAATTTTAGGTTTACCACAAATTATAAAACCAAAAACAACAGGTATAACCTTAGAGGGCATATAGTAACACAAGATCTAATGAATCAGGAAAATGGAGGGCTTCAAGATCAAAGTGTTGAAGATTTTGAAAGCGGAGATCCAGAATTTCTAGAGCGTTCTATTTTAGAGGTTAACTTTGAAGATGCAGAAAGCATATTAATAGGGAAGCGTTATCATCTTGAGCATAACTATAAACTGATTAAACCTAATGATTCTGTTGCTAAAAATAAATTAGATATTAATCATATTGTATCTTATGAAACTAAGTACTTTCAGTATAACCAAACAACGGCGCAAACTGCTATTTTTGGACCGGCTTTTGCCACAAGAGACTTAGATGATAAGGTTACGCTTAAAACATTATATAATCAACTTCAATTAAATTATGGTAATAGTATAATTGGGGATTTACAATTTAATGCCAGTCATAGTAGGTATAATTATGGTTATAACAGATTAGTATCTCTTAATGGTCAAATCATATCAAATAGGTTAAAAGGTAGTGTGGTTTCGGTAGGAGGAAAGTACCATAAATATTATAAAGGGTTTGAACTAAACGGGGATATAGGGATAAATGTAACTGGAGATTTTCAGGGTAACTATATAAAAGGAACAGCAGGGTTCAGGTTAAATGACAATATAAAGGCAACAGCAACTATCAATCATAGTTCTAAAGCACCAAATTATAATGCCTTATTGTATCAAAGTCAATATATAAATTATAATTGGCAGAATAAATTAAGCAATATTGAGACACAACAAGTTGGTTTTAAATTAGTGTCTAAAAAAATAGCAGATGTTTCTGTAGACTTTTCAACAATTAGTAATTATGTTTATTTTAAAGAAGATGAAGCTACAAATCAGGTAGCAGCTTTTCAAAGTAATAACACAATTAACTATTTAAGATTAAGGCTGCAAAAAGATATTAAATTTGGGAAGTTTGGATTTAATACTACCGTAGAATATCAAAACGTTAAAGATAAAGATACTGTTTTAAATGTTCCGGAGTTTAATACGCGTAATACTTTGTATTTCTCCAGCCATGTGTTTAAAAAAGCTATGTATTTACAAACAGGACTCACACTTAACTATTTTACCAAGTATTATATGAATGCATATAATCCGGTACTGGCAGAGTTTTATGTACAAAGAAATAGAAAGTTTGGAGATTTCCCTAGACTTGATTTCTTTCTAAATGCAAGAATTCGCCAGACACGTATATTTTTTAAGTTAGAGCATTTTAATTCTTCCATAACAGGTTATAACTTTTATTCGGCACCCAGAAATCCATACCGGGATTTTGTCATTCGTTTTGGTGTGGTTTGGAATTTCTTTTTATAAACACAGACCTACAATATATAACATAAAAAAGGGGGGGCTACATTTAATCTTTAATAATCTTTAAGATAGAAGTAGGGTAAAGGATAAGGTATTTAGTTTGTAGTAATCCGGTTTTGGTTTTTTATGGGGTTATAATAGGATTGGTGTGGTGTTCTTTATATATAAGGATTATATATTAGGATTAGAAAGGAGTTGAGTTTAAGACTAAAGAGTGTGGATAAAGAGGTATTAAGAGGCTGTA